>JAPLKC010000059.1 GCA_026388255.1 Pseudomonadota bacterium
ACCAAAGGGCTAATCCATTACCATACCGAAAAGCAGTATATGAACAAAACATTCGAGCAGCCAAAGAATGTCATTGACAAAACATACTCCATTAAACCCGATGGAGGAGATAGTGCAGGCATCTTACATATAGGCATCGAAAAGAAAATCATTAACAATAAAATAAACGCCTTTATATTCGGAGGAGTCTTGATCAGTGTTTTTATACTTTGCCTGATTTTGCCATTGGTTTACCTTCTTGTTTCAAACAGAATAATGAAACCGCTAAAAAAGATTACGGTCATGCTGACGGACATAGCCGAAGGAGATGGGGATCTCACGAAAAGGCTGGAAAGGGTTGAGACACAAGATGAATTTGAGGTACTTTCAAAGAAGTTCAATAAATTCGTTGATAAAATACATGAAATTATTATGAAGGTAGGACAAAACACTTCAAATGTATCACGTTCTGCCAATGAGCTCTATGCAAAGACAGAAGAAATGAAAAATGTGATTGTCCTGCAAACGAATCACACCATTGAAGTTGCAAGTGCTGTTGTAGAAATGACCTCAAACATCCTCGAAGTTGCGAGAAATGCTAACAACACAAAAGATGAAGCTAGTAAATCATCGGATATTGCAAAGATGGGAGAAAAGAAGACTATTGAGAATATGGAGATCATGGATAGTCTTGTAAAGACTGTCGAAACATCTTCAAGCGCAGTAAATGAGTTAGGAATGCTATCTGATTTAATTGATGAAATAATCAAGGTTATAGAAGACATTGCTGACCAGACCAACCTGCTCGCTTTAAATGCAGCAATTGAGGCAGCCCGTGCAGGAGATGCGGGGAGAGGTTTTGCTGTTGTCGCAGACGAGGTCAGAAAGCTTGCCGAAAAGACAGCAACAGCAACAAAAGATATTGGCAAAACGGTCGTCTCCATTAAAAACGGTACCATAAATGCGGTAAGTTCAATGGAAAAGAGCAAAGAGGAGGTTTTGGAAAGTAAAAACAAGATTTATGAAGCAAAAAATGCATTAACAGAAATTGTCAACGGAGCTGATTTGGTAATGGCAATGGTTACACAAATAGCGAGTGCCTCATCCCAGCAGTCTACTGTCTCAGAAGAAATCGGCAAATCGGTCGATAATATTAAAGAATCTATTATACTAACTTCTTCTGCAACAGAGCATAATGTAAAACTGGCAGGCGAGTTACAGCAATCAGTAAAAGAGCTGAACAATGTAATTGGGATGTTTAGAGTATAACCGGTTTGCTATTTTTTACCTGAACAGATGCTATTACACCAGTATCAATCCGTATATATCCCTGTCCTGTGAATGGTCTTTTACCACTTTGATGGGAAGCCCATTTTGCTTCGCCGTCCTGAATACATCGATCCCGCATGACTCCATGGAAGGTCTTGCCTTGTCGGAATGGAGACAGGCGCCGGAAACATTGCATTCTTTGCATCTCGTGCAGGGGCAGCCCGACACCGATAATTATCTTAATGGAAAATATGTGTTTGATTTTTACAACTTGAAACCGAGTAACGGGTAGGTAGAATTTTCAATGCATTCCTTCATCCTTATGATGTAGTCAGGCCGTATCCCATCCATCCATTGAGGATAACCGCCAACCCACAAATATGTTAAAAGTTCCTTGAATCCCTGTTTATCAAAGGTGTAGTCGCCTATCTTAATGGTCTGAACTGTTAAATCTGTGACAACTTTTATCTTTGTCGATGGAGCGTATCGCTTAACAATATCTTCCACAAGTTTCCTGTTTGTATAGCCTTCCGGGTGCTGCTTAAATTCCTCCGGTTTGTAAGGAAAAGGGAAATGCCCATAGACCTCGCCGATGAATCCCCATAGATCTACGCCTGTTATTGCACCCATCAGGTTGCCGATCCGGTTTTCTTCAAGGATATATACATCCCATTCCATTATGCAGGATTCATCTGGTGCCCGCGAGGTTATCTCCACAATGTAATTAGAGACATCAGCGGCAAAGAAAAAGTAATTGTCCAGCAATATCATGTCTGTTTCGATATTAAAAAAACCGAAAGCTACATCGCCATGGTTTAGCGATTTAAAAAGAAGTGGCATAATCTCTCACGTTCCTCCAGATCCGGGCGGCAATTTCTGGGTCTATGGGGTGATGATGGGGATATCCATAAAATTATAAATATCCTTCCCCCGCTGAAAAGAAATTCTTCCCGTCATTCCGACCCTTTATTTATATTTCTCCTTAAACTGCATAAAAATGCAACTGTTTTCTTGCTGATTGCAACTGAACAAGCTGGTGCATTTGCGTATCAATTGTCTTTGCCGGGCACCCGCGGTGCAAGTTATTCCATGAAGTAATAATTTTATTCGTGGGTGACTACCATCGAAAATAGCCTCTTTAATTGCATTGTCCTTTTCTTCAATCCTCATTGTTATCATCGTACAAATAATCCTTATGAGGTTTACAAAATTCCCTATTCCAGGTCATTCATTATTGCTTGAAAGATACTATGAAGGTTAAAAGGCTGTCTGCATTTGTTTCATGAAGCAACAAACAAATTTTACTACAATAATTTTTTCAAAATGATCCTCTATTGAAAGTTGGTAAATCCAACGTACAAATTGTTACGCTTCGCGGTTTACAAGAAGTAAGGATTACCAGTTGCAATGGAGCGTAACGTTCAAGACCAGAAGAAGTGCAAGCACATTTGGATGTTAATCTTTTGGCAGGTGTTATATGCTGATATGAGGGTCATCAAGATGGTTGATCTTGTTACATAATCTCCCTCATTTAGCTTGAATGACATTTCAATAAATATTCTTGACAAATAATTAAATCTTATTTAATAATTTAAAAAATACTTAAATATAAATTATCAAGAGTTTTCAGTGGATATTGGAAAGAAGATAAAAGAACTGAGAGAAACCAGAAATTTTAACATCAAGAAGCTTTCCGGACTTGTGGAATGTACTCCTTCGCTAATCTCACAGCTTGAGCGTGGGAAAACAGATCCCTCGATTTCCATGTTAAAAAGGATCGCCGATGCCCTGGGTGTCAACATTATTGACTTTTTTATGAAATCGATGAATGATGAAGATGTGGTAACGCATAAAGACGGCAGGGTGGATATACAGTTAAAAAGGTGGGACGCAAAGATACAATCACTCGTAAAGAATGTAACCAGCAAAAAGATGCAACCATTTTATACGGTGATCAAACCTGGTGGTGGTTCTCATGGCATGTATTCTCATGAGGGGGAGGAGTTCGGCTATGTTCTGCAAGGCGAATTAGAGATGACACTGAATGATAAATTACATAAAGTGAAAAAAGACGAGAGTTTCTATTTTTCTTCGAAGATTCCCCACAATTGGGGTAATACCGGAAAAGAAGATGTAATTGTAATATGGGTGATAACACCGCCAACATTTTAGCAGGGCATCGTGACACGTGACGGGTTTTTGAATAGGGAGGGAAAATGACTATTTTGCAGGAAGTAGCAGAACATTACGGAAAACTAAAACTTTATATTAACGGGCAGTGGATCGATACCGGATCGAACAAATATTTTGAAACCACGAACCCTGCTACCGGCGAAGTGATTGCAGAAGCGCCCGTTGCATCGAGAGAAGAGGTGGAGCAGGCTATAGCGACAGCACAGGAAGCATTCAAAAAATGGAGAAACGTTCCATTCAGGGACAGGGCAAAGCTCGTCTTTGACCTGAGAGATACCTTTGGCAAACACCATGAGGAGTTGGCAAGGATCCTTGTGCAGGATCACGGTTGCACAATCGACGAAGGCAGGGGTACTATTTCGAGATGTATGGAAAACATCGAAGCTGCAGGAAGCTCCATGTATAGCCTGTATAAAGGCGAGCACGTGGACCAGCTTGCCACGGGCATCGATTGCTACCTGCTCCGAGAACCGATGGGCGTTTTTATGATCATAACCCCCGGCAACATTCCCATGCACGCTTGGTCATCTTTTGTGCCCTACGCGCTGGCGTGCGGCTGTACAGTGATTGTCAAGCCGAGCCGGCAGTGTCCCGTATCGGCTGACGCCATGTTCAAGATGCTTGACGAGACAGGCTTTCCGCCTGGCGTGGCCAATCTTCTTCATATGGGGCCGGAGCGGGATTTGAATAAGCTGATTATTTCAGACCCCAGAGTAAAGGGGGTCGGTCTGATAGGGTCTTCCAGGGTGAGCAAAGAGTTGTTCGAGTTGTGTGGCAAATACGGCAAGCGGTCCTCGCTCAACGGGAACGGAAAGAATTTCATTGTTATCATGCCCGATGCAAATCCTGACAACGCAGTACAGTATATCTTGCGCGGTTGCTTCGGTATGAGCGGTCAGCGATGCCTCGGATCGGACAATGTTGCCGTTATCGGGGGCAAAAAGATGTATGAGGAACTGAAGCAAAAACTGATTGTTGCGTCGAAAGCTATGAAGATGGGTTACGGTCTCGATGAAAGCACAGAACTGGGTCCCTTAACAACACAAAATGGCAAAAACCAGGTACTGTCATTCATCGATTCCGGCGTTAAAGCCGGTGCTAAACTACTTCTCGATGGGAGGCCGGAGACAGTAAAAGGGTATGAGAAGGGATACTTTCTTGCCCCAACGATATTAGAGGGCGTAACAATGGATATGTATGTTGCGCAGGAGGAGGCCTTTGGTCCCATATGCAACCTTCTCAGGGCCAAGGATCTTGAGCAGACGATCGAATGGATAAACGGAACGAACTATGGCCATTCGGCATGTATTGTCACAGAAAGTGGAAAAGCTGCCAGGAAGTTCATCAGGGAATGTGAAGTTGGAAACGTGGGAGTCAATGCCGGAATCCCTCAACCATATTCATTCTTCGGGCTTGGTTCTAAGAAGAATTCTTTCTATGGAAACTCGAAATCGAGGATGGACTCGGTAAAGCTCTTTTTGGACGAGAAAACCGTTACGCTGAGGTGGGTGTAACACAAAAAGGAGGGTTAGTTATGAAATTAGTTATGAAAATGGGATTTGTTTTTGCGCTGATGTTTTTTGTTATGATTTCTTTGTCAGCGGTTTTCGCCGCGGAGAAAACAGCCGTGATCGTCGTTGATATGCAAGGTGACTTTACGACATGGAAGAAAGGGACTTTGGCGGTCAATGGGGCAGATGAGGCCTACGTAAAGAAGGTTGGGGACACCACGACCCTCTTGAAAAAGAACGGATTTGCCATCTACGGCACCCAGGACTGGCACCCAGCCGACCATATTTCCTTCGCCATTAACCATGCAGGCAAGAAACCTTTCGAGGTTATCCAGGTAGATGGCAGGACCCAGGTGCTGTGGCCTGCCCATTGCGTCCAGGGGACTGATGGTGCTAAGGTCCTTCTTGAGAGTAAAATGTTTCAGGCAATTGTTAAAAAGGGCCAGAACCCAAAGTTCGACAGCTACTCGGGTTTTCAGGATGACGGCGGTGCTAAGACCGAGATGGACGCCATCCTCAAAGCTGCGGGCATTAAGAAGCTTGTGGTCTACGGGCTTGCTACCGATTACTGCGTCATGGCAACCGCCATCGATGCGGCGGCGAACGGGTACAAAGTCGTTGTGATCGAAGGCCTGAGCAGGGGCGTGGCACCTGACACGACAGCGAAGGCCCTCGATAATATGAGGACAAAAGGCATTCTTATTCTGAAAGAGGCCGACCTGCAAAAGATCAACGCTCTTTAGGACGGTTTTATTTCATCATGAGGGACAGCCCGGTTGCATGTTGAGCAGGTTGTGAAGGGTGATCTGAAAAAGGCGGCAGGAATTCCTGCTGAAGACACGGCATATCCACCGCTGGCTGATTACTCTAAAGAAGGTTTTTAGGAACAGCCGCCCTTTTAGATTGGAGGCACCCCGGTATGCATGAATGGCTTACTACGGTTCTCTTTCTCTTTGTGAATGGCTTGATATGGGGGATTATCATAGCTCTTATAGCGCTTGGGCTCTCTCTGATGTCATCAAAGGAGGCAATTTCCGTTTTTCTGGCATGTATCACTATGAGAACAATAAATACGACAGGTTTTCTCGGAGCAGCAGTGCTCCGGGTAGTTCTCGGCAAGGTTCTTTTTTTGGGATGGGCGGATATTGGACTCTGTCATGATATCCCCGGCAGAGGCGTACCGGGTAGCTTGCTTATCTGTCTGGGTGTGGCCTTCGCCGGGTTCATCGCGGCGTTGTTTATGAAGGAGACCTATTATCAGAGCAGGGTTCCGGATCAAGTATTATGGTGAAAATGTTCTTGACAATAAGTTAAGTAATATTTAATAATTTAAGAGTGACTTAAAAATGATCACTATCTACTACACAATTAAGCTTTCCCCGGATTTCCCAGTTTATGCATCGGATGACTCGAACTGTACAATTATTAACATTGTGAAACTTTCTATTAGTCTTAACGAGTTTAAAGCTTATTCATAACTGAAAACAAAAAAGGAGGAACAGTCGTGTGTGAAGAATGCAAGGGATTATCAAGAAGGGATTTTCTGAAAGGGGCGGTAATAGGAGGCACGGCGGTTGGAATGGGGCTTTTTGATCATAATTTGCTGATGGCACAGAGTGCAAACATAAAATTCAGTACATGGCATCCGCCTGTGAGCAGGGAAGTGAAGACTGTCTGGACACCCATGCTCGAAGAGGTGAAGAAGAAGAGCGGTGGCAAGATGGCCTACACGATGTATGCCGGCGCTGCTCTTGGAAAGGGACCGGAGCATTTTGACATCGTGGCAAAGGGGCTCTCCGACATGGGCTATTTTACGGCTACCTGGACCCCGGGGCGTTTCCCTCTGACCGATGTTCTCTCTCTCGCCGTGTGGGTTGACGGAAAAGACGTTGCCGCTGATATCGGAAATGCCGTCTACAACCGTGCCCTGAAGGGTGAATTCAAGAATGTAAAGGTGCTCGAATTGAACGGCTGCATCCAGTCTTTTATCTGGACGAAAAAGCCGGTGTCGAAAATGGCTGAACTCAAGGGAATGAAGCTGAGAACACCGGGAGGTCATCAAACGAATTATATCAAATCCCTCGGTGCAGAACCGGTCTTTATGCCTCTGGGCGATGTGTATATGGCCATGGAAACCGGAACTGTTGACGGTATCGTCACATGCCCGCCGCTGATACTTGCCTACAAGCTCCATGAAGTGGCCAAGAACGCAACGGTGCTTACCTTCGGTTGTGTATCGGAAGGCACCGTGATGAATATGAATGCCTGGAATAAGCTCCCCGCCGACCAGAAAAAGATCATCGAGGATGTCTGCACAAACCCTTTCAAGACAACAGGTGGTTTAAACAGAGATGATTATCAGGTAATTATGCAGGATATCCAGAAGGCAGGCGTAAAACTGATCGATCTGCCCAAGGGAGAAGCCGAACAATGGTATAAAAACTTTCAGGATGTAACCCGGAAATGGGTAGCCGATATGGAGGCGAAAGGCCTGCCTGCAAAGAAGGTGGTGGCCATCATGAACGAAGAGTGCGAGAAGAGGAACATCAGCCTCGTTGCCTGTCCGCCTGAATTTAAAAAAATATAGAGAGGTTAGACGACCGTGAGTCTACTTGAAGGTTTTCGGAGAGGAGTTCACAAGGTAACCTATGGAGTTTGCATATTCGGTATGTTTCTTGCGATACCGCTTATGCTTATCACGACTTTTGACGTACTCAGCAGGGGGTTTTTTAACAAACCTATCCCCGGTACCCTGGAACTTTCCGAGTATATGTTGGCCATTATAATCCTGCTGGGTGCCGCTTACACCCAGCAGGTACAAGGCCATGTGGCGGTCGATTTTCTTACATCCAAATTCTCCTTAAGGGGCCAAAAAATATGCAAGATCATAACGGATTTTGCGTCCCTCTTTATTATTGCCGTCCTGACGATCTACGGTTACTCCGAAGGAATTCACGAGACGACGGTATCCGACCAGTTGAGGGTGCCCCAATGGCCGTTTAAACTGCTCGTAGCTGTAGGTGGATTTATGCTCTGGATGGAGATTCTTCTTGACCTGCTTACATCTATCGCCGCATTAACAAGGAGGGAAGAGTGGACCCGATAACAACCGGAATCATAGGCAGTGTGGTACTCATCGTGCTGCTTTTTCTCGGCATGCCCATTGCCTTTGTCATGATGTTCGTAGGTTTTCTCGGTCTCTGGTCACTCAGTTCACTCGATGCCGCCCTGCCGAAAGTGGCGGACACCATCTATGGTGTTGCGGCAAATTACCCTTACACAATCATCCCTCTGTTTATCCTTATGGGGAGTTTCGCCGGGAGTGGGGGTATAACAAGGGAGCTTTACAATACTTTTGATAAGTGGTTTAGAAGAATGCCCGGCGGATTGGGGATTGCCACAATCGCCGCCTGTGCCGGTTTTGCCGCAGTGAGCGGATCATCCGTTGCCGCGGCAGCAGCTATGGGTAACGTAGCACTCCCGGAAATGAGGAGGTTTGGTTACGCCCCGAAACTTGCCTGCGGTGTGGTTGCAGCCGGAGGAACACTCAGCTTCCTTATACCGCCCAGCCTGGGATTTGTGGTATTCGGGATGCTGACCGAGCAATCGATCGGTAAGCTTCTGATTTCCGGCATTTTTCCCGGTCTGCTTTTGTCAATTGCCTACATTGCTGTAGTTGTGGTCCTCGTAAAGATGGACCCTTCCATTGCGCCGCGTTCATCGGAGAAGGTGACCTTCAGGGAAAAGCTGATTGCCCTGAAAGGTGTCTGGGAGACCCTGCTTGTATTCTTTATCGTTATGGGAGGCATATACCTTGGTTTCATTAACCCTACCGAAGCCGGGGCAATCGGGGCCTCGGCGCTGCTCATTATCGTACTCCTGAAAAGAAGACTGACCTGGAAAAATCTCTTCGATTCACTTCTCGAAATGGCGAGAATCTCCGTAATGGTGCTCTTTCTTGTGGCTGGGGCCACGGTATTCAGTTATTTCCTGGCCTTATCGACAATACCGACCTTTGTTTCGAGCTGGATAGCCGGACTGGGCGTTTCCAAATATGTTATCCTTACGATCATCATCGCCATTTACTTTGTTTTGGGTTGTTTTCTCGATTCCGTTTCCATGATGGTGCTCACGCTTCCCGTGATCTTCCCGGTGATTGTGGCAATAGGGTTCAATCCTATATGGTTCGGCGTTGTAGCAGTGCTTATGATGGAGGCGGGCTTGATTACCCCTCCCGTAGGACTGAATGTATATACCATTGCCGGTATCGCGAAGGATGTGCCCATGGCCGATATTTTCAGGGGCTCCATGCCTTTCCTCCTGGCAATCATCATAACAACGATCATCCTTACCATATTCCCCATAATTGCGCTTTATCTGCCGAGCCTAATGGGAGGATAAGGGGGAGTGTTGAGTCTTAAGTTTTGAGTGCTGGGTTGATGAAAGCCATTAATTTTACATTAAACGGAAAAACGGTAACTTGTGAAGTGGTTGAAACGGAGCTTCTTCTCCGCACTCTTCGGGAGCGGTTTTTGTTAAAGAGCGTGAAAGAGGGATGCGGGATAGGCGAATGCGGAACCTGCACCGTTCTCATAGATGATGAACCCCATTATTCCTGTCTCACCCTCGCATCAAAAGTTGACGGACGTGACGTAAAGACGGTCGAATTTCTCGTTGATGCCGGCGTGCTCCATCCCTTACAGGAAGCGTTTATCAAGTACGGCGCCGTTCAGTGTGGCTATTGTACGCCCGGGATGCTCCTTTCAGCATACAGCCTGCTTTTAAAAAACAGAGAGCCGGACAGAAAGACAATAAAAGAGGCAATAAGCGGAAATCTCTGCAGGTGTACCGGTTATATACAAATTGAAGAGGCGATCGGACACGCGGCAGACGCAGTTTCGAGTTCGGAATTTCGAGTTTCGGGTAAAAGCACAAACGGCTCATCTGTCCACGCCGGGCCTGAGGATAGTTTGTCACACATCACTCGTCACTCGTCACGGGGGATGACAACTTCAATATCAAAAGATGAAGTCCTTGTTTACCTCTCTGTTTACAAAGATGCAAAGGTGATCGCTGGCGGCACAGACCTTCTTGTCAAGGCAAAAAAAGACGATTCAGTCAAAACCCTTGTGGATATTACGGGTATATCTGAGTTATCCGGTATATCAGATAGTGATGGATTATTGAGAATCGGTGCTGCTGAGACTCATGCAAGAATAAGCGCTAACACCGTAGTGAAAGATAAGGCACAGAGCCTTGCCATTGCCTGCGGGTTAGTTGGTTCTCCTCAGATAAGGAATATGGGCACAATAGGAGGAAATCTGGTCAATGCCTCTCCTGCTGCCGATTCTATATCCCCTTTACTGATTCATGATGCGATCCTCAGTATTGAGTCAAGACAGGGTGAACGAAAAGCAAGGCTTCAGGATTTTATTCTGGCGCCATATAAGACATCGATAAGACCTGATGAGATACTCACTTCGATCAGCCTGAAGAATCTATCCGGCTACCGTGAAGGATACAGGCGTGTCACCAAGAGGGCAACGTGGGCTATTGCAAGGCTGTCAGTTGCATGGGCGATTTTGGAGGAAGAGGGAATATATAAAAATGTGAGGATTGCCATCGGCTCATGCACCCCAATGCCTTTCAGGCCGGCAAAGGTGGAAGCGTTACTTGAGGGCAGAAAGAAAGAGAAGGGCATTATAGCCGAGGCGATAGAGCTGACACTACAGGAAATTAAGGAAATAACAGGCATCAGGCCGTCTTTTGCATATAAAATTCCTGTTTTAGAAGGGATACTTGAAAGCGCATTGAGGGGTTAATAGAAGATGTTTATCGGCCAGGATATTGAAAGGATAGACGCACTCGACAAAGTATTGGGAAAGGGGATTTATTCCCATGATTTAAAGACCGATGACATGTTGTTCGGCTGCGTAGTCAGAAGCACGAGACCGCATGCATTGATACGGAGCATATCGACGAAGGATGCCCTTTCTTTGAATGGTATTGTTAAGGTCCTGACCAATCGGGATATACCTGGCGAAAATCTCTTCGGCGCAATCAAGAAAGACCAGTTTTATCTGGCAAAGGAAAGGGTCCGTTATGTAGGTGAGCCGATTCTCATAGTCCTTGGAGAAGATGAAGAGATTGCCAGAAAGGCCGCAAAGCTCGTTAAGATAGAATATGAAGAAATGGAAGCGATCCTCGACCCGTTCGTTTCGATGAACTCATCTACGCTAATTCACGAGGCAGGAAATCTTCTGTGCCATAGAAAACTGAGAAAAGGCGACATCATCCGTGGCTTGAATGATGCCGATGTTGTTGTAGAGCATACATACAAGACAACATGGATCGACCATGCCTATCTGGAAACAGAAGCCGGCATAGGCTATTTGGATAAGGAGGGAAGAATAGTAGTTGTGGCTTCTACCCAGAATATCCATTATAAAAGGAAAGAGATATCGCGCCTCCTTGCCATGCCTGAAGAGAAGATAAGGGTGATACAGGCGGAAACAGGGGGAGGGTTCGGCGGTAAGCTTGACGTCACTGTTGAGGGGTATATCGCGCTCTCCGTCTATCATACAAAGCGGCCTGTTTTGATACGTTACACAAGGGAGGAAAGTTTTCTTGCACAGACAAAGAGACATCCCCTTTACATTGAGTATAAAACAGGCGCAAACAAGGACGGGAGGATCACAGCCATCAAGGTGAATATTATCGGTGATACCGGGCCTTATATTTCCTATGGTGAGACCGTATGTTTAAGGGCTGCAGTCCATGCCGCAGGCCCTTATGAGATTCCCCATATCCAGACAGACAGCAGGATGTTCTACACGAATAACCCTGTTTCAGGCGCCATGAGGGGCTTCGGTATCCCCCAGTTAGCCTTTGCCCATGAGTCGCAATTGAATGAAGTGGCACTCAGGCTTTCCATAGACCCTCTCGATATACGGATAAAGAACGGCCTGAAAAAGGGCTCTCTTACGTCAACATCTCAGGTTCTT
Organism: Pseudomonadota bacterium; assembly: GCA_026388255.1. Classification (NCBI taxonomy): domain Bacteria; kingdom Pseudomonadati; phylum Pseudomonadota; species Pseudomonadota bacterium. Next base: position 11,957 of record JAPLKC010000059.1, read on the forward strand.
GACCATAGCGCCGGCTTTATAGAAACGTTGAAAAAAGTCGAACCTTTCTGGAGAGAACGCAAAAAAAGACATGATAATACAGGCTTCGGCCTAGGTTGCATGTATTATGGAATTGGAAACACGGGGGTATCGAACCCGGGAAATGCTTACTTCGCCATTAGTGAGGTCGGGAAGATTGTCTTGCATTCTGGTGCCTGTGAAATAGGGCAGGGTTCCGATACGGTTCATTTACAAATCCTTCAGGAAGTGCTGGGCGTAAAGGGCACAGATGTTATTCTTTTAAGGGGGGATACCGATACATCCCTCGATACAGGATCGACCTCTGCGAGCCGCCAAACCTATATCACCGGGAAAGCAGTCTATAACGCTGCATTGAAATTGAGAGAATTTCTTGAAAACTCCGGATATTACAACGGGAGGACGCTCAAAGATGTTTACAGTGCATCAAAAGATAAAGGGTTGCTCACCTTTGAGGGATTTTTTGACCCTCCGAATACCCCCCTTAATATTGAAACGTCTCAAGGCAGCCCTTATGCGACTTATGCCTTTGCGACCCATATGACGGAAGTGGAGGTGGACAAAACTACGGGTTTTTGTAGAGTTTTGAAAGTTTATGCTGCCCATGATGTGGGTAAGGCAATAAACCCGAAAAACCTGAAGGGTCAGGTATACGGTGGTGTCGCAATGGGTATTGGTTTTGCCCTTATGGAGGAGTTTATACCCTCGAAGACTGATTCATTTGACTCATACTATATCCCCACATCGATGGATATACCGGAAATTGAGGTATTTTTTGTGGAAGATGAGGAGCCTACTGGCCCCTTCGGGGCAAAGGGCGTGGGCGAGCCCGCGCTTATTCCTCAGGCAGCAAGTATCGCAAATGCCATCAATGATGCAACAGGCATACAGATATATGAGCTGCCATGTCATATAGAGAGGCTGAAAAAACTTATAGAAGATGAGAAACTAAGAAGATAGGAGTAAATTTTTAACTCCTGAGCCTCTCATCTTCTTATATTATCGCTTTAGGAAGGGAGGACTTGATGAGCAATCTGATTATTAGGAACATTGGTGCAATATTTACTGGCGACATTTCCAATCCTCTTATCAACGGGCCGGTTTCGATATTTATAGAAGGGGGGAAGATTAAAGCTATTGAAAAGGGTAGCACCCTTGAGGGGATAACGATCGATGCGAATGGGATGACTGTCTGCCCAGGTTTTATTGATTCCCACTCGCATCCGGTGTTTGGTGATTTTACCCCCAGACAAAGCCAACTCAATTTTATTGACAGTAGCCTCCACGGCGGTGTAACAAGCATGATCTCCGCCGGCGAGGTTCATCTGCCGGGCAGACCTACAGACCCTAAAGGCACGAAGGCCCTTGCGCTTCTTGCACAAAGGTCCTTTGCAAAAGCGAGACCGTCAGGAGTCAAAGTGTATGGAGGGGCGCTGATACTCGAAAAAGGACTCGTAGAGGATGATTTTAAGGAACTTTCCGAGGATGGGGTATGGCTCGTGGGGGAAATCGGCCTGGGGAGCGTGAAAGCAGCGAACGATGCAAAAACTATGGTAGAGTGGGCAAAGAAATATGGCATGAAGGTGCTTATGCATGTGGGAGGCACATCTGTTCCCGGGAGCTCAACGGTGACATGCGATGATGTACTGATTGCACAGCCTACGGTAGCATGTCATCTCAACGGCGGCCCAACAAGCATAACCGTGGGAGAGGCAAAGAAGGTCATCGACAAGACAGCCTGTGCAATCGAGCTAGTGCATTGCGGGAATCCACTTTCTGCCCTTGAGATAGGAAATTATATGAAGGAGAAGGGGATATTGAACAGGCTCATCATTGGAAATGATGCGCCCTCGGGCACGGGTGTCATTCCTCTCGGTATGTGGAGAATGGTAAATTTTATCTCCGCGCTTTGCAATATCCCCGCTGAGGTGGCGGTTTGCTGTGCCACGGGAAACACTCAGCACGTCTTTTCCCTCCCTCATGGTACGATAAAGATAGGAGATGACGCCGATTTACAGATCATTGATGCCCCTATGGGCTCGGCAGGCAGAGATGCGAAAGAGGCAATCGAGGCAGGAGACATACCGGGTATAGCAATGGTGATTATTGATGGTATAGTAAAGACGCAGGTGAGCAGGAATACACCGCCTCCGGTGAGAAAGACAGCTTAAAGTCGTGACGCGTAAAGCGTAACGGGCGAAGAGAAGGACATTCGTTATGAAGATTGATTTAGATAAGTGCAAGGGTTGTGGAATATGTGAGGAGGTTTGTCCTCTCGGTATCATAACGATAGAAGGCAGGAAGGTGCATATCGGGAACGATTGCGTCGAATGCAAGACATGTATGAAAGTCTGTCCGCAGAATGTCTTATCGCCTGAGATGGCCGATGATAAACCGGTATGTAGCGCCTGTCCGATCATGTGTAGGATTCCGGAAGGAGCTTTTGGTGCATGCATGAGGTACTTCAATGAAAAAGGCGCCATCATAAGGAAAGGAAGGGTGCATACCTACGAAGAAGTGGAGTTGTTGGTAGGGTCGACAGATGATTTAATTATCAATAAACCCCTGATAACAGGTATCGGATCAGGCACCACTTATCCTGATTTCAGACCGTCACCGTTCATTGTGAGCGGTATCAGGGAAGGTATAGACATCATAACGGTAGTCACCGAAGCTCCGTTAAGTTACAGCGGTATGAAGCTGAAAGCCGATACAGACCTCTTTATGGGCCAGGAAGCCGGGAAGATATACGTCAAGAGAAAAGGGAAGAGACACGTGGGTCACCTGTGCACCGAGGAATATGGCTCAAAGATGCTTTCGCTCGGTGGAGTGAATATTCTGACATCAAAGGACGGTTTGTTTGCCGCAAAAGTGATATTTGAGTTATTGAAGGGCAAGAAGGTCAAATTCGAAATAGAAGACGGCGCTGTTGTCGAGATTGCGCTTGGAAAAGCACCAAAGGTAAACGGAGTATCGGAAGAAAGGATGAGGGTGGGTTGCGGAAGCGCTACATCCGGTCTGTTTGCCCCATATATGTCTGACGCAGCAGACGAAGTGATTGTTTTAGACGGCCATATAACAGCCCTTTTCAGTGAGCATCCATCAGGAAAATATTTGAAAAAGACTCGCTCCTGCATCTCGGTCAAGGGGATAAAAAGCACTGACGGTAGATATTTTCTGGATAAGGGAAGTGGATGGGGAGGAACGGATATTGAAAATCCCCTCGATGTAATAAAGGAGATAGATAAGAGTAAATGTTTCGATGGAATGACACTCCTGATAACCGAAACTACAGGGCAAAGGGTTGCCTTTTACACGGTGAAAAAAGGCAAATTTGTGGAGGGAGATCTCGCACCCGAGGCGAGGAGATTTATAGAGGTGTTAAAGGATTCATGTCAACCATCCAGTGTAAGCGCCGTATTTGCTGCCGGTGTGGGCGGATCGGCGAGAGCGGGGGTTACAAAGAACCCGATAAAGCTTACGAGGGCGGTCCATGAAGGCAAGGTCACGATAACGATCGGCGGTGCAAAGCCTTTTATATTTCCCGGCGGCGGTATTAATTTTATGGTAGATGTGGCAAAGATAAAGTATGGAAGCATATATTTTTCTCCGACCCCGTCATTCGTCATACCTGTTGAATATACGATGACATTTGAAACATTTAAAGAGATCGGCGGGCATATAGAGGCGATTAAACCGGTGAAGGAAGTGCTAAAAGCCATTAAGAATGAGTAATTAAGATTGAAGATTGAAGAATTATGTACATAGAAATTGGTCCTGCTGGAATTACAGTGAGCGGCGAAAAGGATGGGCTGCCCTATAAGTTTGAAAAAGAGAAACTGGAGGAGACTGTAAAAGATATCCTTGATGGTATCAAAGAGTGCCTGCCGGTGCTGAAGCAAAAAGCTTATAAAATTAAAAGAACAGCACATCTTCCAGACGTTGCAAAAAATATGATACATGCCGTAAAAATGGTTGACGAGGCCACGTTGACACCCATGGCAGCTGTTGCAGGAGCGGTGGCGGATGCAGTGAGGGAGCACTTTAAAGACATGGGTCTTGATTTTATTTCAATCAATAACGGTGGGGACATTTCGATATTTAACAGGTATGGAAGACTCCTCAAAATAGGTCTCGGAGACATTAGTAGGAATCGGACCACGCCCTATACTATACGGATTGAAGGATTAAAGAATCACGGAGTGGCATCAAGTGGCTTTGGCGGACGGAGCTTTACACTGGGTCTGGCCGATATTGTAACCGTTATAAGCAGTACAGGGGCTTTGGCAGATGCCGCTGCCACATTTATCTGCAATCATACTGATGCTGAAACCGACAAAGTAACGAGAAGAGCGGCTTCCGAGATCGATCCATTGACGGATATACCTTATGAACTCGTTACTGTGAGTATAGGTGAAATAAATAAAGGAGTTATAGCAAAGGCATTAGAAAATGGGTTACGTACATCCAATCAACTGAAAAAATCGAACATTATTTACGATGCTGTCATAATACTCAGAGGGGAAGTTGTCACCACGATTAATGGTGATAAGCATATTACGCTGGAGGTGCAAAATGGAAATTAGGAAGATTGTTGTTGTATCGGAGGAGATATTCGCTGACGGCGAAAAAAGAGTGGAAAAACCGATAAAAAAAGTGGCAGCAATAGCTGTTATAAAAAACCCTTTTGCCGGGGAATACCAGGAATCTCTCGATTCATTAGTCGATATTGGGGATGAGTTGGGAAAAATACTTAGTGAAAAGGCGGTAGGGGCGTTGGGGAAGGAGAGTGCGGTCGAGAGTTACGGTAAGGCCGCTATTGTTGGGGAAAAGGGTGAGCTCGAACATGCAGCAGCAATCTTACACCCCAAACTCGGCACTCCGCTAAGAAATGCTGTGGGTGGTGGCAAGGCAATCATCCCATCCGTAAAAAAACTCGGTAGAATGGGTGATGAAATCGACATTCCACTGCATTTTAAGGATGCTGCATTTGTAAGGTCCCACTTTGACGGGATGACTGTTTCCGTCAACGATGCTCCGAAATCTGACGAAATCCTGGTGGCCATTGCCGTGACAGACGGAGGCAGGCCTCATCCGCGAGTGGGCGGGCTGAAGAAGGAAGAAGCAAAATGTGAGGACGGTTTGCGGTAGAGAGAACAAGGGGGCGTTTGTGAATAGCAAAATGGCATAATTGCCAATGTAGTTGGCTTTTTGATTTTCCGTGAGGGGCTGACAGTCCGTTACATAGCCGGGATGCTCATTGTCTTCCTGGGTCTCTATTTGATTCTGACAAAGTAAGGAGAAAAATCTCCGGGGGCGGGGGTCATGGATGGAATTATTATTAGATTTCTGCGCCTGACTCTTTTAACTGGACAAGGGAAAATATTGGGCCGTCCTTGCATATGTATTTCGAGCCGATATTACACCGCCCGCAGATGCCGATACCGCATTTCATCCTTGCTTCCAGCGTTGTAATCACATGATCATCCTTAAAATTCAATTTGGCAAGATTCTGAAGGACAAACTTTATCATAATGGGCGGCCCGCATGTAATCGCGACTGTATTATCCGGGGATGGGGCAACTTCATTCAAGACGGTAGGGACAAATCCTGTCCTCTTGTGCCAGCCCGGATATTCGTTGTCCACTGTGAGGATTAAATTCACATCCGAACGGGATTCCCATTCCCTTAATTCATCCTTATAACATAGATCAAGAGGGGTTCTTGAGCCGTAGATAATAGTAATATCGTCATAATCTTTTCGGTTATCCAGCATGAAGAGTATCAACGTCCGAAGCGGTGCAAGGCCGATTCCTCCACCGATAAAGAGTATCTTCTTCCCCTTCATATCATCGTAAGGGAAACTGTTGCCAAGAGGCGCCCTTACACCGATCTGATCGCCTTCATGCAGATCATGTATTGCATTGGTTATTTCACCTGCCTTCATAACGCTGAACTGGAGATATTCCATTCTTGTAGGTGGTGAATTGATTACAAAGGTTGCTTCGCCAACTCCAAAAACATATAGTTGTCCCACCTGACCGGGTTCAAAGGAAAATGTTTTCATCTTTTCGGGATCATCAAAGACCACCCGGTAGGATTTTATGTTAGGCGTCTCATCAATTATTTTGATAACAGTGGCCAGTTCAGGAAGGTAAGGGTTAAAGCTTTGCTCCATGTCTTTCACTCCGGGCTTCTAAGTTGGGAAACAATTTCACTGATATCTACGGAAACGGGACAATACCTGATGCATCTTCCACAACCGCAACAGGCTATTACTCCGTTATATTTTTCAGGATAAAAGAGGAACTTGTGCCCTACCCTGTTTCTATACCTCAGGAACCTTGTCGCCCTTGGGTTATGCCCGCTTGCCTCGAGGGTAAAATGATAGAACATGCATGCATCCCAACTGCGGATTCTTTCCCCGCTTTCCAATGTCTGTTCGTCGGTAAAATTAAAACAGTAACATGTGGGGCAAAGGAATGTGCAGGCGCCGCAACTTACACACTTGCTTACTGCCTTGTGCCAGAATTCATCAAGGTCAAAACGTTTTCGCGATATTTCGGTATGGCTGATGGACGGAAATGGTTTTTTTACTGCATTATATGCATCCTGTTGTTTCTTTTGGGCTTCCTGCAGGTGTTGGCTTCCGCCTTCTATCCCCGGCATTGCAAGGATAGCCTTGCCCTTTTCGCTGACAGGTTCGAAGAGAAATCCATTTTCAAGGCCGGTCATCAGTACATCGGACCCTTCCTTGTTTGCAGGACCGCTACCCAAGGCAGTGCAGAAACAACCTGCAGAGGGGGCAGGACAACTGAGCGTTATTATTATTGTCTCGTCGCGGCGTCCCTGATAGTATGTATCAGGACCGTTTGATTCTATAAAGACCCGGTCATACACCGTAAACCCCATTGCATCGCAGGGGCGGCAACCAAAGATTATTGCCTTCGGGTAATCCATATGAGTTTCAATCTCAATTGAAACCTTTTTCGGGTCATCGGTTTCTTTTTTATAGTTATATGAAAACAAAACATCGCTCTGCGGGTAGATAACAGATTTTGGCGGGCTGTTGGCAGGTCTGTCCAGACAGAGTGTATTTCCAGGTTTAAAAGGCCTAAATATTATTACATCACCTTCAAGGACAGGCATATACACAAGGGCATCTTTACTGAGTGCCTCTAAAAATCCATCAATTTTTTCCTTTGGAAGAAAACCTGTTTCCGCCATTAAATTTTGTGCTCCTTTATCTTTAACTCATCCACGTTAAACATAAACATAGGTGGTTTGTCGTCAAGACTGACTCCAGGTTCATAATCGAAGAGTTCTTTCATGTCCCGGTTAATTTTTCTTTTCAGCTTGTTTACCGGTATACCCATCGGGCAGGCACGCTCGCACTCTCCACATTCAACACATCTGCCTGCCAGATGCAGGGCATGGATCATATGGAACATAAATTTCTCGGTGAGCGTAATTTTTTGCGTCATCCAGTGAGGATCACGGCTTTCTGCAATACAATTGTCCTGGCAGATACACATGGGACATGCATTCCGGCATGCATAACATCTGATGCAGTGGTCGAACTCCTGCTCCCAGTATTGCATACGCTCTTCAAGTGTTTTGCTTTCAAACTCTTTTATATCCGCATAAACACCCTCAGGCGCTTTATCCGATTTAATGGGGTCTCCAACCAAATGGTCATATACAAGAGGTGTGGGATATTGACATGTCCTGCACTTATCAGAAGAGAAATCGGCTACAGGTAATGTCTTTTGGCCTTTTCCGGTTTTTACTACAACATTTCCGTTATTATCAAAGACAACTTCTTCTATAGACTCCCGGTTTGTTTCTCTTAATATCCTTTTTACACTTATTACACCTGCACAGGGTATACCGATAATAACCAGATTCTCCCGTGTTATCAACCCTTCCTGAATAAATTGAACTATAGTACGACTGTCGCACCCCTTAACAATAACACCTATCTTTTTCTTTTTCAGAGTCGGGAGGTATGTTGTCAAATTATGAACGCAAAGAGGATTCCAGATTAGTTCATCAATCTGCTGGGCTGAAGTAATAAAATGCGGTGTTGCATGTATTGCATCAAAACCCTGTTTATAGCCGATCACCAGATCAACATCGCTTAATACTTTTGCAACAACCTCTTTAAGTTCTTTAACCTTATCTGTCAAGGGGTTTCCTCCTTTTTAATATGGAGAGGACCCAATTCATGAATTCTATTTGTAAACTCAGTTACCGTTTGCTGCCATCTTGCCCCTTCTGAAGCTGAGACCCAGGTATAGTAAAATCTTCTTTCATCAATGCCCAGAAACGGGAGCAGCTTCCTCAACATTTCAAGCCTTCTTCTTGCATAGAAATTCCCGTCTGAATAATGGCAGTCCCTTGGATGGCAGCCCGAGACGAGTACCCCATCTGCTCCGTTAAGAAGGGCCTTTACTACAAAAAGCGGGTCAACCCTTCCTGAACATGGCACTCTGATAATCCTGAGGTCTGTAGGCTGTTTAAAACGACTCACACCGGCAGTATCAGCGCCGCCATAGGAGCACCAGTTACATAAGAAGCCGACAACCCTGAGTTCCTGAGTGGCTACTTCAGGCATATGGCATTAACCTCCGCTAAGAGCTGATTATCTGTAAAATGTTGTAATTGTATGGCGCCGCATGGACAGGTGGCAGTACAGACCCCGCAACCGGCACAGACAGTCTCAATAACCTCAGCCACAACATTCCCGTCGCGAAGCTCCTTTTCTTTGATAGCGCCAAAGGGGCATGTTTTCAAGCATTTAAGACACCCGACACAGGTATTCATATTGACCTTCGCAACAGCAGGGTCGGATTCAAGCATATCCTTTGAGAAGAGTGCCTGCACCTTACTGGCAGCAGCACTTCCCTGACCAACGGAAGCTGGTATGTCCTTTGGTCCCTGACACGCCCCTGCAAGGAATACACCCGATGTATTTGTCTCAACAGGCCTTAATTTAGGATGGCTTTCTACATAAAACCCGAAGGTATCATAAGAGATATGGAGTTTCTCCGCCATGTGCGCTGCATCAGGTGTAGAAATTACCGCAGTGGCGAGGACAACAAGGTCTGCTTCAACCTCTACCTGAGCCCCGAGCAATGTATCTGCGCCTCTTACAACTATTTTGTTCCCTTTCGGGTAAATCTTCGATACGCGTCCCCTTATATATTTTGCCCCATACTCTTCCTGAGCCCGTCTGGTAAACTCATCATAGCCCTTCCCGGGGGAACGGATGTCCATGTAGAATACATATGATTGAGAATCAGGAATATGGTCCTTTGTAAGAATTGCCTGCTTTGCAATATACATACAACAGAAGTTTGAGCAATAAGGTATACCAATGGATTTGTCACGTGAGCCGGCACAGGAGACAAAGACTATCGTCTTCGGTTCCTCATGGTCAGAAGGCCTCACAATATGGCCTGACGTGGGGCCCGATGCATTGAGCAATCTCTCATATTGAATACCCGATATCACATCTGGATAACGGCCGCCGCCATACTCCGGAAGCTTATCCACATCTATTAGGCTGTATCCGGTGGCCACAATAATCGCGCCTATGTCCTCTGTTATGATCTCGTCCTGCATTTCATAATCAATAGCCTTTGTCGGGCATATCTTGGCGCATACACCGCATTTTCCTTTTACAAACTGACGGCAGAATTTCGGATCAATCTTTGCCTTTTTCGGTATGGCCTGAGGAAAGGGAATATTGATTGCCCTTGTCGGCGCAACTCCATAATTAAATGTATCATAGGCATTCCTGGAAGGACATTTCTCCATACAGGTACCGCAGCCCGTACATTTTGACCAGTCAACGTATGTGGCCTTTTTTCTAATCTTAATCTGGTAGTTTCCAACATATCCCTTGATCTCTTCGACCTCGGAATAAGCATGGAGCGTTATCTTATCGTGCTGGGCCACATCCACCATTTTAGGACCCAATATACAAATAGAGCAATCTATTGTTGGAAATGTCTTATCGAGGCGGGCCATCATGCCGCCTACACTCGGGCTTTTTTCGACGAGCAGTACTTCCAGGCCGCCGTCGGCACAATCAAGGGCTGCCTGCATACCGGCAACTCCGCCGCCGATGACCAGCACTCTCTTATTTACTTTAAAGGATGTTGAATAGAGCGGTTTGTCCTGCATGACCTTTGCCACTGCCATCCTTACTGCCTCTACAGCTTTTCCGGTATTCAGGTCTTTGTTTTCGCCAATCCATGATATGTGCTCTCTGATATTTGCCATCTCAAAGAAGTAGCGGTTAAGCCCGGCCTTTTCTACGGTACGCCTGAAGGTCAGCTCATGCATTCTCGGGGAGCATGCCGCAACAACAACCCTATCAAGGCCCTCTCTCTCTATAGCTTCTTTTATTTCATTCTGGCCCGGTTCAGAGCAGGTATACATATAGGTCGTTGCATAGGCAACACCTGGAATCTTTCGTGTTTCTTCCGCTACCTTGGCCACATCTATTGTGCCGGCAATATTATTCCCGCAGTGGCAGATAAATACGCCAACCCGCATTTATTCTATCTCCTCTGGTTTAGTTTCTTCTTTGCTTTCTGCTGCCTTTGTGCTTTTTACTTTAGCCTTTGCCTGTTTTTCCAGGTTCTCCCTCGCCTCCCCGGCAGTTATACGGGAACATACAAAGCGTTCTGCACTTACAATCAGCTTATCCAGGGCAAGTGCTTCAGGGCTGTAGCCATAGGCAAGACCCATAATCTGAGAAAAATAGAGAATGGGTATGTCAAATGAAGAACCCATCACGCTATTTACCTGTCCCTGGCGTAAATCAAGGTTCTGCTGGCACAGAGGACATGCAACGGCAATACAGTTGGCACCTGCATCAATAGCCATGGAAAGCACTTTATAAGTGAGCCGGTTTACCATGTCTCTTTTAGGTACCCCGAATGCTGCACCGCAGCACTCCACTTTAAATGCAAAATCACAAACATCAACCCCGGCAGCAGCAAGGATTCTATCCATTGACACAGGATTTTCCGGGTCATCAAATTGTGCAATCTCCGGCGGTCTATTGAGTATGCACCCGTAATATGATGCAACCTTCAAATCGGGCATTACGTGGGTGACCTTTGAGGCTATTGCATCAAGCCCGACATCTTCATAAATTACCTGTAAGGCAGATTTAGCAAATACTCCGCATTCATAGGGTTCATCAAGAAGCTCATTGACCTCTTGTTTAAATGAATCGCTTTTCGTCATCCCGTGCTGCGCCTTTTTAAAGGCTGTCATACAGGACGGACAAGGAGTAATAAGCGTCTTCAAACCTGTTTTTTCAACAATTGCAAGATTTCTGGCTGCCAGGGCAGCGGCAAAAACATGATCTACCGTATGTGCCGGTGTTGAGCCGCAGCAACTCCAGTCATCAGGTTCTCTGAAATCCACATCAAGCGCTTTCAGCACAACTTTCAGGGATGTATCGTATTCGCTTGCCGTGCCTTCAAGTGAACAGCCGGCATAGTAACCGTATGTTGTTTCAACCATGTTTCTTTGCCTTTTCCTGGAATCTATTGAAAATTTGAGCTACCTTATCGGCGCCCTTAATCTTCCTGGGCAAAAAATGGATCTTTCCGTGTCCCATAACCTTTGGTCCCAGCTCTGCATCGGCCAATAAATGACCTGATTTAAGGTTATACAAAAGGAGAATTCCCACTTCATATATCCTGCCGAATTGTTTCATTGAGCTAAGGAACGTGTCGTAAAATAGTTTTATATCTTTCTCGGATACCCTGTTCTCACGACGTGCAATAATCCGGAGGGTATCCATAATCCCGGCAACATCTATTTCGCAAGGGCACCTTGTCGTACATGTTTCGCAGGAAGCGCAGAGCCATATGGCTTTCGAGTTGAGGATCGTGTCTTTCTGACCTGTCTGAAGAAGCCTCATGACCTGGCTTACAGGGTAGTCAAAATAATGTGAATAAGGGCATCCTGCGGTACAGTTACCGCATTGATAACAAAGTGAGGGGTTTTCTCCGCTTTCTTTGAAAACCTGTTTGATAAAATCTAAATCGACATCATTGCTGAGATTAATAGTTTCCATAAGTTTGTTACCTATAACCAGGATGCTAAATGATTTTTAATATAGCATATTATAAAAAAAATTGTCAACAAGTTGAGTAATTTTTCAGCAATTATCGGTGAACACATAGTCGATAACCAAGCAATTTTAAAAGGTTGTCCTGCTTTTATCCTCAATCTGGCAATCAAAGCTAAGACAAACCTTATCAAAACCAACCGGGGCAGGCCCTGGAGAAAGAGAAGAACTAATTGATATTGTTGTGATTCTAAACTTCTTGACTCCTTATTGCGGCTCTGTTAGGATGCTAATAAATTCCAATCGAAAGGAATACTCAAAACATGAAAATATCAAAAATAGAAGGTATAAACAAGGTTCTAATTATAGGTTCCGGCCCTATTATCATCGGTCAGGCCTGTGAATTCGATTACTCAGGTACACAGGCATGCAAAGCATTGAGAGCTGCGGGATACAAAATTGTCCTTGTTAATTCAAACCCTGCAACTATTATGACAGACCCTGGTATGGCTGATGCGACATACATTGAGCCGCTCACAGTTGAGGTACTCGAAAAGATAATTGAAAAAGAAAAACCTCAAGGATTGCTGCCTAACCTTGGGGGTCAGACAGGCCTGAATCTCGCCGCAGAACTCTCGAGAAAGGGCATACTCCAGAAACATAGCGTGCAAATCATAGGCGTCCAGGTAGATGCGATTGAGAGAGGGGAAGACAGGAACGAATTCAAAAAGACAATGAACAAACTCAATATCCCCATGCCCGAGTCCGCTCTTGCATACTCTATTGAAGAGGCGCTGGAAATTGCGGACAAACTCGGTTATCCGGTTGTTATACGGCCGGCCTATACCATGGGCGGTACAGGCGGCGGCATTGCATATAATAAAGAAGAGCTCAAGACTATTGCAAGCAGGGGTATTTCAGCAAGCCTTATCGGTCAGATACTCATAGAAGAGGCAGTTATCGGTTGGGAAGAACTGGAGCTTGAAGTTGTAAGGGATGCCGAAAACAATATGATCACCGTTTGTTTTATTGAAAATATAGACCCCATGGGCGTCCACACAGGAGATTCCTTCTGTTCTGCTCCCATGTTAACCATTTCGGAAGATGTCCAGCAAAAACTGCAAGTATATTCGTACCGGATTGTCGAAGCCATTCAGGTCATCGGCGGCACAAATATCCAGTTTGCCCATAACCCGGATGACGGGAGGATTGTGGTTATTGAGATCAACCCGAGGACGTCGCGTTCATCCGCCCTTGCTTCCAAAGCCACCGGCTTTCCCATAGCCCTTGTTTCTGCCAAACTTGCAGGTGGATATACATTGAAGGATATACCCTATTATAGAAGCGGGACTCTTGATAAATATGTGCCTTCCGGGGAGTATGTTGTTATAAAGTTTGCCCGGTGGGCATTTGAAAAGTTCAGGGAGGCAGAAGACAAGCTGGGTACTCAGATGAAAGCAGTTGGCGAAACAATGAGCATCGGCAAGAATTACAAAGAAGCATTCCAGAAAGCTATCCGTTCTCTTGAGATTAAACGGTATGGTTTGGGTTTTGCGAGCAATTTTAATGACCTACCCCTTGACGATCTGTTGAGGCTGCTTAATGAACCGTCGTCAGAAAGACAATTTATTATGTATGAAGCAATAAGGAAAGGGGCAACAGTAGATGAACTATTTGAAAAGACAAAGATAAAACACTGGTTTATCGGGCAAATGAAGGAGTTGGTCGAGCTTGAAGAAGAAATCCTGCAATATAAAGGCAAGGTCCTTCCCGACAGGCTCCTTATTAAAGCCAAGGAAGATGGTTTCTCAGATAAATACCTTGCCAAAATCCTTGATCTGAAAGAAGAAGATATCAGGAACAGAAGGATTGCGCTGGGTAAAGTTGAAGCATGGTGTACGGTCCCGGTAAGCGGTGCTGATGCTGCGTATTATTACTCTACATACAATGCCCCTAATGAAGTCAAAATAAGTGACAGGCCCAAGGTGATGATCCTCGGCGGCGGTCCGAACAGGATCGGCCAGGGTATAGAATTTGATTACACATGTGTACATGCTGCATTTACATTACGCGACGAAGGTTATGAATCAATAATGGTCAATTGTAACCCGGAGACGGTTTCTACCGATTATGACACCTCCGATAAGCTTTATTTCGAGCCGCTTACTGTTGAGGATGTTCTAAGTATATACAACAAGGAAAAACCGATCGGTGCAATAGTCCAGTTTGGTGGACAGACGCCGCTTAATATTGCAAAGGAACTTGAAGAGGCAGGTGTAAAAATACTGGGGACATCCCCTGAAAGCATAGATCTTGCAGAGGACAGAAAACGCTTTAAACAGGTAATGCACAAGCTTGAGATACCGCAACCTGAGAGCGGAACCGCAACAACGCTTGTTGAGGCAATGAAGGTGGCAGGCGAAATAGGTTATCCCCTTATGGTAAGACCATCTTATGTACTTGGCGGACGCGGGATGGAAATTGTCTATGACGATGCAACCCTCACATCCTATGTTAGTGCAGCCGTTGATATAACTCCAGGCAGACCCATCCTGATTGATAAGTTTCTCGAAAATGCAATTGAAGTGGAGGCGGATGCCATGGCAGATGGCGAAGATGCCTTTGTGCCCTCCATCATGGAACATATTGAGCTTGCCGGCATCCATTCCGGCGACAGCGCCTGTGCAATCCCACCCCGGACTCTATCGGAACAGCATATCAAGACTATAAATGAATATACGAAGAGGATTGCCATAGAGCTGAATGTTGTGGGACTCATGAACATCCAGTATGCAATCGCTAATGACATAGTCTATATCCTCGAAGCAAACCCCAGAGCAAGCAGGACTGTGCCTCTTGTATCAAAGGTAACGGGGGTTCAGATGGCGCGTATTGCCACACAGTTTATGCTTGGTAAAAAATTGAAAAATATGAACCTGAAACACAAAAAATATTCACACGTAGGCGTAAAAGAGGCTGTGTTTCCCTTCAATATGTTCCCCGAGGTTGACCCGACCTTAGGACCGGAAATGAGATCAACAGGGGAAGTTCTTGGTATGGCTGACTCATTTGGTCTTGCCTTTTTCAAGTCTCAGGAGGCAGCAGGACAAAAATTGCCCGAAAAGGGTACTGTGCTTATAACAATATCACCGAAGGACAGGAACGATATCCTCGGGGCGGCAAAATATCTGAAAGAGGCAGGTTTCAACATTCTTGCTACGGAAGGAACACATAAATTCCTTGCAATAAATGATATAGCATCAACACAGATAAAAAAGGTTCATGAGGGAAGACCCAATATTCTCGATGCGCTGCACAATAAGGAGATTCAGCTCATTATCAATACGCCGATAGGTAAGAACAGTATGCATGACGATTCTTATATAAGGAAAACGGCTATAAAATACAAAATACCTTATATTACAACAACAGCGGCAGCCAAGGCGGCAGCAGAGGGTATCAGGGCATATATAGAAAAAAAGGAAGGGACGGTTATCAAGTCGCTCCAGGCTTACCACGCGGATATAGAATAGATTTATTCCAATTTCAAATCAAAACGCTATCATCGTTGGCTTTGTCATCAGCTCCAAGTTTAGTACGTCGAGGAATGTAACAACGAGTTAACGAAGTTATATGAATGAAGGCAAATCGGTTATGTTTTTCTCTTGTGCATATACTCAGGAAGCCAAAGAAGCGCATCTTTAAAAGGTGAAGGTTCGAAGACCTTCAAACAGTCTTTTGCTGCATTTGTGTATTCCATTGCCTTATCGGATGTATACTTTATTCCGTCATATTTTTTAATAATAGCACTTACCCTTTCAAAATCTCTCAATGTAATGCTCGATTTATCAACCACTTTCCTGACAACGGTTTTTTCTTTCTCTGTTGCAGCTATTATGGCACTGATAAGGGGAAGTGTTATTTTTCCTTCTTTAAGATCTGTCCCTACTTTTTTTCCAAGAACCTCATCGTATGAGTTGTAGTCAAGCATATCATCAGTCAATTGAAAGGCCATGCCGAGATTTTTTCCATATTCTTTTAATGAAAATCTTTTCTCTTCATCAACATTCCCCAGTATCGCACCTATTTCGCATGCTACTGAAAAAAGAACCGCCGTTTTATTCCTGATGATTTCAAAATAGTCTTCTTCACTGGTATTAATATCCGATGTCTTCAAAAGCTCTAATATTTCACCTTCAGACAACTGTTTTGTTGTATGCGCCATGGTTTTTATAATTTCAAGGTTGTCTCCGTCTGCCATAAGCTCAAAAGACTTTGTATATAGAAAATCACCGACAAGGACACTTGCTTCATTCCCCCATATTGTATTTGCTGTTGAAGCACCCCTTCTTGTTTTTGCATTATCTACCACGTCATCATGTAAAAGCGTTGATGTATGAATGAACTCAATAATTGCCGAGTATGTTATATGTTTTTCTCCGTTATATCCGCAGAGTTTTGAGCTGAGCATAACGAGGATCGGCCTGATTCTTTTTCCGCCTGATTTTACTATATAATTTACAATCTCTCTTATGAAACCGACTTTTGTTGAAACTAATTGTTCTATCGATATTTCGAGTTTTTTCAGGTCATTTTCTATCAGCTTTAAAATCTGTTCCATCTCCCTACCCCTTCAGACAGTAATAACTTTCAATTTCTTCCGTATATTGCTCATTATCGTATATATAAAGAGGTTTTTCAATAGTTACTTCCATGCCGCCTTCTTTTGTAAATTCAGCAAGAAAAAGGTTGGCGCTCTTCTCTTTTTTCGGATAAATTAATCTGAGCCTTTTCGGTTCAAGCTTATTGGCTTTGGCAGTGTATATGAGTTCGCCCAGTCTTTTTGAAGGATAAATAATATAAAAACGTCCTTTTTTGTTCAATAAAGCCGCTGAAGCTGAAAGTAATATTGAAAGATCAATATACGATTCATATCTTGCTATAAACCTTGAATGTTTTGGACTCTTTCTTCCCGTATGTTCTTTTGTATAGGGAGGGTTGGACACGATTACATGAAAAGGTGTCTTTTTTAAGCTTTCAACAAAAAGTTTAATATCGCCGTGGATAAACTGTATGTTTTCACAATTGTTGAGGTCTTTATTCTTTTGGGCCGCATGGAATAATTCTTCCTGTATCTCTATGCCCGTCATAAAGTTCTTATTGCCTTTCTTTGACATGTAGACAGGTATAATGCCACAGCCGGTACCAATATCCAATAATCTTTCATGCTTTTTCAAGGTTATAAAGTTTGACAGGAGAATGGCGTCAATAGAGAACCTGTAGCCATCCTTTTTCTGGATTATTTTTATTTCATCATCACACAGAATATCAAGTGTTTCATCATCCGCTATATACATTTTTATGATTTTCCAATCATGGTTTCAACCATCGGTTGCAAGAAGGTCTGCCACGGGCTTGCCCATAGGAATCTTCATGCCGGCGGCATTTATTCATACTTGTAGAAAATCAAACCTGTGAGTATTTTAGGATAAAAGAAAGTTGATTTTGGCGGCATATATAGACTATGATCGGCAATATCCTTTACTTCCTCAACCGTTGTAGGGGGGAGGAAAAGTGCCAGGTCAAAATCGCCTTTTTTTACAATGCTTATCGATTCATATGATTCTTGTGTAAAGGAAATCTCATCGTCAGATATATTCAGGAGCCCCTTTAGTATGCCATTATGCAATATGTTTACCTTCAGTCTTTTCAGGCTATCATGCATTTTATCGTCCATTGGAATGGAATTGCTTATTCTAAGCATATAAAGAGCATTGGGTGCATCTTTCGAGTATAAAAGATAGGCCGGCCCGACAGAGTGAGCAATATACTCCAGTGCGATGCTGAGTGAACTGTCGTTTTCCAGCGGGATTTTTTCAATCTCAGCATATTGTTTTACGGAATCCAAAATTTGATTAATGTTTTTGATATGTTTGTATTTTACCAACCGGTGGTAAGGGAGGATCACAACACCATCAGAATACATATTCGTTAAATAGATTGGTATATACGAAAGTCCCAGCCTGTATGAAACATCCAGCCTGTGATGACCATCGGCAATATATATGCTTTTTTTATCCATTTCCTTAGAGAGGACATTTATTGCATCCCTGTCTGTCATCTTATAGAATCTGTTTGTAACAGACTGTTCGTCAATAAAGTCGTAGACGATCTCTTTTGCGGCTGCTGTAAGAATGTTTTCAATATCCTGCATATTGTCTTCATAAAGACCGAAAACAAAGCTTGTGCAGGTTTTCAAAGATGAGATCAACCTTTCCCTGTCTTCTTTTGCCTTTTTCCGTGTTTCTTCGTGCGTGAGCATGCGGTTTTTTTCAATCTTGTTGAGGGCAATAAAACCTCTTCTGAGAAAGGATTTATGCTCGACTTCGAATTCTTGTTCATATATGTAGACAGTATCTTTGTTATCGAAGGTCAGTATACCCTGTTGCAGCCAATTTTCGAGTGTTTCTTTTGCAGTATTGTATTTGTCCAGAGGGGGATGTTGTTCAGGTAATTCCAGTCTGATTGCGTTGAACCTGTTTCTTTCATAATATGTCCCGGCATTTGAGATAACATCGTAGGGCGGGCAGACGCAAGAGGCTATATCGCCGGTTTTTTTCTTGTTAAAAAGCATCCCTTTAAAGGGTTTTATGTTTGTTTCCGACATGCTGAATTTGTTAACACAGGCAAGGCATAATGTCAAAAGGTTTTAGCTTGACACAATATACCCGTTTCTATAAACTGAACATGTGTTCACATGAACAGACGTTCAGGAAAAGATTCAAAGGAAAAAATACTCGACGCTGCTTTAAAAGTATTCTCTGAATACGGGTACAAAGGCGCAAGCATCAGAATGATAGCCAATAATGCCCAAATCAGTATAGGTGGGCTTTATCTTTATTTCAGGAATAAAGAAGACTTATACATGACGCTTATGAAGAAAAGGTTTAAGTATCTTGTGGATATGATAAGAGAGGCAATCCAGGATATCAATGACCCGGTGGAAGCAATCACAACATTTATAAAGGTGCATCTTGAATATGTAAAGAGCCATAAAGAGTTAATAATTACCCATGGCAGGGAGCATGGATTCACCTTCGGCATTGAGATGAAGAGGAAATTTTTTGAAGAGCAGAGAAGCATTCTCGAGCATATAATCCATAAAGGCATAGATTCCGGTAGTTTTGATCAATGTAATGCACAGGAAACGGCAAGAATAATTATCGGAACAATAAGAGGTTTTTTTCTTTCCATAGTTGTAGATCCGGATAACCTCTTTTCGCCTGAAGAATGCAGCAAATTTATACTTTCAGGTTTGTTGCGAAGGGGTCAAAAAAACGGAATAATAAATAATTAAAGTTGAACATAGCAACCAAAAGAGGCTGAAATGAAGAAATATTTTTTTATATGTCTGATTGCATTGTGTTTGTGCTCCCGGGCAGGTGCAGCAACAGAATATACCCTTGATGCTCTTTACAGGATAGCCCTTGAAAGGTCGGAAAAGATAAAAATCTCCGCTGAAGATCTTTATATAGCAATAACAGGTAAAGAGAAGGCCATGTCGTTTTTGCTGCCTCAGCTCTCAGCGGTTGGAGGATATACAAGGTACAGAGATTCCAAAACATCAGATTCGGGCATGCTGATTCAGCCGGATGAAGCAGCATCCTATGGGCTAAGACTTGACCAGTCAATGTCGTTGTCTGGCAGGGAAATTACCGCTTTTAAAATCTCAAAGGATAATATCGAAAAGAGTAAATTCGACCTGTTTGCAGTTAAAGAAGCATATATGTTTATTGTCTCAAATGCTTATTACGACTATCTGAAGACAAAGAAGATCGTTGATATTTCAAAGGCTAATGTGGAAAGATTGACTAAGCATAAAAATGCTGCCGCGACAAGGCTTAAGGTTGGAGAGGTTACAAAAACAGCCCTGTTGAGGGCAGAGGCGGAATTATCCGGGGCGCAATCGGATTTGATAAAAACAGGCAATTTTATGAAGCTGAGAAAGGCTGTTATTGCAAGGATTGTAGGAATAAATGAGGATTTTGAAGTGAAAGAGGACAGCGAGTCAGGGAACGCAGGTAATAGTTCGGAAGAAATCATTGAAGGATGCCAACTTTTGGCTGTTGAATGTTTAAAAGAGAAGGCTGATAGCGAGCGCGCTGAGCTGAAGTCAGCCAGCCTTCAAAAAAAGATAGCCGATGATACTGTCAGGGTTGTCCATGGGACCTACTGGCCGACAGTCTCCGTTGAAGGGGTGTATCAAAAAAGGAAAGAGACCCCTGAAACAACGAGCATTGTTCGGGATAACATTTATGGCGGGTTAAAATTCAATTTCCCTTTTTTTGAGGGTGGGTTACGGGATGCTCAGGTAAAAGAAGCGGGTGCAAAAAAGAGACAAACAGCACTTGCCTATGAAGATCTTAAAAAAAGTGTCGGCATTGAGGTTGAGAGCGCTTACCTCGATTTTATCACACAAAAAGGGGTATTACAATCTCTCGAAGATCAGTATGCATTTGCAAAAGACAATTATAACGCTGTTGCAAGACAATTTGAATACGGGCTTGCCAACAGCATAGATGTTATGGATGCCAACACCTTGCTTGTTACTGCAGAAAGACAGCTTGCGGATGCAACCTATAATTACCGGCTATCCATTCTGATGATAAAACGTACAACAGGTGTGCTTTTGAAGTCGGTGATGGATTCGGAACCTGCCGGTTTGCTTGACCAACAGGGCATTTGCAGTAAAACCGAAAAAACTTCGATATCTAATAAACTTATAGGAGCAGTTGATAAATGAAAAAATTAAAATTTATTGTCATACTTGGCTGCTTGTGGCTTACCGTTTACTCCGTGTTGTCATTAACCGGGTGCAGTAAAAAGGAAACAAAGACAACGGAGAAAACGTTTAATGTACAGATTCAGACTGTAGAAAAAAGGCAACTCAGGCCATTTATCGAGGCAACCGGCACATTGACCCCTTTTGAAGAAGTGTTTATCAGTGCAGAAGTCGAAGGGGTTTTGAAGAGTGTGAAGGTTGATGAAGGTACGGCAGTTTCAAAAGGCATGCTTCTTGCGGTAATTGACGATACAGATTATAGCCATGAAGTGAAAAAGGATGAAGCGCTACTGAAACAGGTTGAAGCAACCCTTGCCAATACAAAACTCGAGTTTAAGCGAAAAGAAGCCCTCTTTAAAGAAGAGCTTGTTACACAGCAGCAGTTTGACGACGTATCTACGAGGCTTTCCCTCGCAGATGCAGAGATTGACAGGGCAAAGGCGTCTTTATCCCTTGCAAGGCAGAAGCTCAATAAAACGAAAATATATTCCCCGCTGGCGTGTGTAGTAAAAGAGAAAAAGGTCTCAGTGGGCGATTTTGTTAAGAACGGCACCCAGCTTTTTGTAATTATCCAGTCAAATCCCTTAAAATTACACTTTGCAGTGCCTGAGAAGGATGTGAGCAGGCTCAAGACAGGTCAGGATGTAATGCTAAAGGTAGACGCCTTTCCTGATAGGGATTTCAAAGGAAAGGTGAATATTGTTTATCCGAGCCTCGAGGAAAAAACAAGAACGCTCCAGATAGAGGCATTGGTTCCGAACTCTGATGGAATCTTGAAGCCGGGTTTTTTTGCAAAGGTTATACTGTACACCGGAGGAGAAAAGGCTACGGTCGTTGTCCCGGTGACCTCTTTGTTGTATGAAGCGGAAAAGGTAAGGGTATTTGTAGTTGAAGGTGATGACAGGGCAAAAGAAAGATTAGTAAAGATCGGCAGTAAATACGGAGAAACCATGGAAATCATTGAGGGGGTGAAAGAAGGAGAAAGTGTTGTCGTTGCAGGGCAGCAGGCCTTATCAGAAGGCGCAAGGGTTGCCGTGTTGGCTGCGCCTGCAAGTTCAGAATCTGCCCCTATTCCGTCTGTGACAAAAGACAGGAATCAGCAGATAGAAACGAAGAGCAAGGACAACCCGACCGGCGGCAGAAAGTGAGGCACAACTGATGAGAATAAAGATATATCTGTTGTGTTGTGTCCCCATGCTTCGAGTTTCATGTAGTTCCAAACTCAAAACTCAACATTCAACATTCAAAATTATCAGCAGGGGGCTGATATGTGGTTAGCCGATACATCCGTAAAACGCCCGGTTTTTGCAACAATGCTCGTTATGGCTCTTGTGGTGTTCGGCATTGTGAGTTATCCGAGTATCGGCGTTGACCTCTTCCCGAAGATTGATTTGCCTATTGTGAACGTGAGAACAGAGCTCAAAGGGGCAAGCTCCGAGATCATGGACATTGACGTCACGGACAAAATCGAAGAATCGATTAATACTATAAATGGCGTTAAAACAATTACATCTACAAGCACAGAAGGTATGTCTGTTGTAACTGTGGAGTTTGTTCTGGAAAGGAATATTGACCTTGCTGTCCAGGATGTACGTGAGAAGGTATCGATTATCAGAAAAAAACTCCCCACGGACATTGAAGAACCGGTAATAGAAAAAGTTGACCCCGATGCCACGCCTGTTTTGTGGTTTGCCTTGTCCGGCGAAAAGTCACCGCGGGAACTCTCCACTTATGCAGACGAAGTGTTGAAGGAACAGCTTCAGAGAATCAACGGTGTCGGGGCTATCAGGATGTATGGTTTACGTCTCAGACAGGCCAGGGTATGGCTTGACAATGATAAGCTCCGGTCCTATGGAATCACCGCGCAGGATATAATGGGGGCATTAAAGAGGGAAAATGTCGAGTTGCCTGGCGGAAGGATTGAAAGCAATACAAAAGAGTATACGATAAAGATAAAAGGCGAGTTCCCGACGATACAACAGTTCAATGATCTTGTAGTGGGCTATTCCAAGGGGGTGGCTGTTAAGATCAAGGATGTGGGGCATGCAGAAGACGGCATGGAGGAAAAAAGAAGTTTTGCCCGGTTTAACGGCATAAATTCCGTAAATTTAGGCATTCAGAAACAGTCTGGAACCAATACGGTTGAGGTTGTAGAAAGAGTAAAAAAAGAATTAAAGGTTATAAAAAAAACGCTACCTGCAGGGATGAACCTTAACATAGGGTTTGATCAGTCTGATTTCATCAAACGTTCTATTAATGAAGTGCAACACCATCTCATATACGGAGGTTTTTTCGCAGTTCTGGCAGTTCTTTTGTTTCTACGTAACATAAGAACAACCATTATCAGCGCCCTGGCTATACCTGCATCTGTAATCTCGACATTTGCTTTTATGAACGCCTTTGACTTTACCTTCAACAATATGTCGATGCTTGCCCTTTCCCTGTCCATAGGCATCCTCATCGATGATGCAATCATTGTTATAGAAAATATACAGAGGCATATAGAAGAAGGCATGTCGCCCCGGGAAGCCTCATTTTTTGCTACATCGGAGATAGGGCTTGCCGTATCTGCAACAACACTGGCAATTATCGTCATCTTTATCCCTGTGGCCTTTATGAAAGGGATAATCGGAAGATTTTTTTTTCAGTTCGGTATGACCGTTGTATTTGCCGTTATAGTTTCATGGTTTATTTCCTTCACTCTTACGCCGATGATGGCTTCATTATTCTTAAAACACAGCAAAAAACATTCACAGCAGCCCCTAAGGGAGGGCACTCGTGGATCATTATACGGCAGGATACTTAATGGGCATGTTTTCAGGCATATTTCCGATCAGCTCGAGAAGGCATATAAAAAGCTTGAGGAGCAATACAAAAAGCTCCTTGCCGTTGCACTGGGCCGAAGGAAGATAGTTTTAATTATTGCAATTGCCATATTTTTCGGAAGCCTTTTTTTCACAAAATTTATAGGCAAAGAGATGATCCCTTCAGAAGACCAGAGCAGATTTATTATCAGGTTACAGATGCCCGTTGATTATTCTGTTGATGAGGTTGACCATATGGCAAAACATGCCGAAAATATCGTAAAACAATTTCCTGAAGTAAGTGCAATCCTGTATTCGCAGGGTGGAGGCTTAACCAGGGAAGCAAATAAGGCCAATATGATGATCAACCTGAAGCCAAAATCTCAGAGAAAGAAAAGCCAGAACCAGATCAAGGCAGAAGTTAGGAAGGCCTTTAAAGCCGTACCGGGACTCAGGGCTTCTGTTGAAGACGTATCGATGATTGGTGGAGGACAGAGGCAGGTAGCGATTCAGTATAGTATAAGAGGCAGAGACCTTGAAAACCTTCAGACATATACAAAAGATATTCTGGGTCAGTTTTCCAAACTCCCTGGTATCGTTGATGCCGATTCATCCCTTGAAACCGGGAAGCCGGAGATTCGGGTGATCATTGACAGGGATAAGGCAGCCGATCTTGGTATCGATGTTGCGACTGTGGCGGAGGCAATTAATTTCCTTATCAGTGGGGAGGTAGATATTACGAAATTTAAGGATGAAGCCAAGGGAAGACGCTATGATGTAAGGGCAAGATTGTTACAGAAAGACAGGGAAAACCCTGATGACATAGGGAAAATGTATGTCAGGGCAAAAGACGGGCGCCTTGTGCAACTCTCAAATATTGCCATGTTCCAGGAAGCAGGCGGTTCGAGTGTTATCAACAGGGTTGATAGACAGAGGGCTATTACGATCTTCGCAAACCTTGAAACAAAACCTCTCGGTCAGGCTGTTAAAGAACTTGACAGTATATCTGCAAAGGTGCTTACAACTGAATATTCAGGGAAATATAAAGGGGAGGCTGATATAATGTCAGAATCCTTCGGTTATTTGATGTTCGCCATGATGCTTGGTATTGTCATGGCATATATGGTACTCGCTGCTCAGTTTGAAAGTTTTGTCCACCCCTTTACGGTATTGCTTTCCATGCCTTTTTCTTTTATCGGCGCCTTCGGCGCCCTCCTGATCTTCGACAAAACGCTGAATATTTTCAGTTTTATCGGGCTTATTCTACTCATGGGGCTTGTGAAGAAGAATGCTATTTTACTTGTTGATTATACAAATGTTCTGAGAGAAAGGGGTTTCTCAAGGAGGGATGCATTGCTGCAGGCAGGGCCTGTAAGACTCCGCCCGATTCTTATGACAACATTTGCCATGATATTCGGCATGATGCCAATCGCGATAGGAATCGGCGAGGGCGCTGAAACACGTTCCCCTATGGCGCTTGCAACAATCGGTGGCTTACTGACTTCTTTACTCCTTACACTTATTGTAGTGCCGGCAGCATATGATCTTTTCGATGAGTTGAAGGATAAGGTTTTCATAAAACGAATTAAGAATAATTAATTTGAAAATGGATTTTCGAATTTCAGGAGGCATTTGATATGAAAATGCTTATTACGGTATACAACGATGTAATTGATGAGGTTGTGATCGCTGCTTTGAAAAAACATAATATTAAGGGCTACACCAAATGGAAACAGACATACGGAGAGGGTACAGAAACTGAGCCGAAGCTTGGCACGCACTGCTGGCCTGGCAAGAACTATGTGCTCGCCGTGGTGGTTGAGGACGAAATGATACCCGTATTATCTGATATGATTAAACAATTAAAGCAGGAACATCCGAAAGCCGGATTAAAAACATTTATTTTGCAGGTAGAAGATATTATATAACGCTTGTCAATATTTATCCGGAAACACCGGATTTTTGCCCCTGAATTTGTCGGCCATGTTTTCAAGCTCATCCCAGCGGTGATAGGCTTCATCAAGTTCTTTTTCCACTGCACCCAACCTATCGTTAGCCTCGTATATTTTGCCCAAATCGCGGTTTGCATAGAATTCAGCGGAATTAAGGGTTGCTGTGAGGCGCTTTTTTTCTTCCTCTAAGGTTTCGATGATCTGTGGCAGTGATTCAAGCTCCCGTGTCTCTTTAAAAGAGAGTTTACCCTTCTCAGTCTGGGCCTTTTCCCTCTTTTGTTTCTGTTCCTTTGGGGCTGTCGATTTCAATTGCTCTGTTGTTACATTCCTCTGCCTCAGCCAATCGTCGTAACCACCGACATACTCCACTAACCGTCCATCACCCTCAAGGACAATTGTCGAGGTCACCACATTGTTGAGAAACTCGCGATCGTGACTGACCAGCATAATCGTACCATTATAATCAAGGAGCCTGTCTTCGAGCAATTCCAGTGTTTCCGCATCAAGGTCATTTGTGGGCTCATCAAGGACAAGCACATTAGATGGAATGACGAAGAGTTTCGCCAGAAGTAAGCGGTTGCGCTCACCGCCGGACAGAGAGCTGACGGGCGACATAATCCGCTCAGGCGAAAAAAGAAAATCCTGAAGATACCCTACCACATGCCGCGGAATGCCGCCGATAATGACCGTGTCGTTGCCGTCACCGATATTCTCCCTGAGGGTCTTATTTTCATCGAGTTGTGCACGGAGCTGATCAAAGTAAGCAACACTGACACCGGTACCCAGTCGAACCGTTCCCTGTTGCGGTGTGAGGTCATTGAGGAGTATCTTGAGAAGAGTGGTTTTGCCGGAACCGTTCGGTCCGATAACACCCACTTTATCACCCCGGATGACAGTGGTGGAGAATTCATCGACGATTTTTGTATCACCCCAGGCAAATGAAATTGCCTTTGCATCCACAACTATCCGCCCGCTCCGCTCCGCTTCCTGGATCACCAGTCGGGAGACACCCGCCTGTTCCTGTCTGCGAGCTCGCTCCTGGCGCATCTGCATCAACGCCCGTACCCTGCCTTCATTACGGGTGCGACGCGCCTTGACCCCCTGCCTGATCCAGGTCTCCTCTTTGGACAATTTTCTATCAAATTCATGCCACTGCCTTTCTTCTGCGTCCAGCAAAGCCTGTCGTTGTTCAAGGTAGGTCCTGTAGTTGGAGGCGAAAGATATCAGATGACCCCTGTCTATTTCCACTATCCGTGTTGCCAAACGTTGGAGAAATGCCCGGTCATGGGTCACGAACATGAGCGTCTTTTCATATTTCAGCAGGAAGTCCTCAAGCCAGAGGATGGTGCTGACATCAAGATGGTTTGTAGGCTCGTCGAGAAGCAGGAGATCCGGATCATTTACCAGTGCCCTGGCCAGAAAAACCCGTCGTTTCATGCCCGCAGACAAAACCCGGAATCGGGCATTTTCATCCAGTTCAGCCCTTGCTATCACACCTTCAACCCGCTGATGATAGTGCCATGCACCGGACGCCTCTATCCTGTGCTGGATACCTTCGAGCTTTCTGATGAGGCCATCATGACTGCTTCCCGCAATCTGCATGGTAAGGTCGTGGTATTCCCTGAGGAGCTCCACGTGTTCCTGTCCACCAGCCGCTACCACGTCATAAACCGTTCCCGGCAAGTCATCGGGGACGTCCTGTGCCAGCAGGGCAATCTTTACATTGCTGTTTCGAATAATCCCGCCTGAATCCGGGGTTATATGACCGGCCAGCAACTTCATGAGGGTGGATTTGCCCGAGCCGTTACGGCCCAGCAGGCCGATCCGTTCGCCGACCTCGATCTGAAGCGTAACACCATCCAACAGTTGTGGACCGCCGAAATTCAGCGAAACATCATTGATGAGTAGAAGTCCCATATCATCTCACGGGTCTTAGTATAACCGACAAAACCGGAATTTACCACCCCTGCTCTTTATTGGTTTCAGGATTTGTGGCCTGTGTGTCTCGCTGGGCGTGGCGATTAGACAATGTTTGCATTTTTGAGAAGTTATTCGACGGCCTGCCCGGGATTGAGGCACAAAAGCTACTTCAAATCTTTGGCCGTAATACCCTGAAGCCAAAAAATCGGAAGGATTCACAAAGGCTCATCTGCTGCAAATCTCAAGTGAATAAAATAATTATCAGATTCACAGAAAAGGCTATATGCTTGACTCGTAGATATTATATAAATAATTTATTCCATCGGAGAGGGTTTATATCATTTGCTGCTGTGCAATGCGCTGTGTTGGCAACACGATCCCGGCAAAAATAGGGAAGGCATTAATTACTTATTGACAAAAAATACCTACGGGGATAAGATTGGTTGCGGTATGGTTGTTGTTTCTATAGAGAAAAAAGGAGCATTCAATGAGAGACAAGAGCAAGAAAGATAAGAATAAGGGTCAGAAACAGAACAACGAAAAACAACAGCAAAAGGCAAAAAAGAAACTGGAGAAACAACCGAAAAAAACCATTTGACAGAGAAGCCTGATACACTGTTCAGGCCCAAATCGTTAACCCGCTGACTTTACCCTGCCCTTAGCAGATTTTCCTACACATATTTATGTTCACTGCTTAGCCTTTTTCCCTACCGGCCGAGCACTATGCCTCGTATAGTCAGTTACCAGGCGATCATATTTACCATCTATTAGGGGATTTGTGGCGCCAAGAACTTTTTCAGTATACCTATCTGACCGAAATAGCTAAACTATTGGCTACCGTTAAAGATCAGTTTGACTCACACGAGCAGGAGGCGGGAATAATGCCATCTCGCGCGCAGAAAAGGCATGCCGAAGAACTGATCCAGACGGTCTTGCGTGAGGTGTTCGAGGGGAAATGATACCAATCCGAATTCATGCCGGCAACAAATTCTAATTAACAAAACAGACCAGCTTCTGTGACAACATATCTGACATAATATGCAAATTGATATTCCCCGTAACGTCATACACCTTTGTGATTTCATGGTATTTACTACTCTCGGGGATCAGTGTCTCCGTGACATCACTGAATAAACCGAATATCTCCCTGTTGAATATCACGCCGGGATTGTCGGGGAATATGGCGATGTAAAAGATATCCGTTTCAATAAGGTCCTGAAAAAAGTGACTTCCATAGGAAAGTTCAGGCATGAGGTTGCCGTCGTAATAAGCGATCTCACCCATAAACGTAATGTTATTGATCTCCGAGAACCGTACGGGTACGCCAAGCGAAGGCGTTGTGGTACCCCACCTGCCGGGGCCGAGAAGCAGTGTCGGCATTTCGTCCCTGTTTTTGATCGTTTTATTGAATTTCCCGGTAAGACGGGCTATATCGTATTTTTCAGACTGTGTCAGAGCGCTGTATCCTGCAGGATCAACATAAATAATTCTTTTCACCTGCTTTGAAACACTGCCGCCCATAAAGTTTCCCTCTGTCCGCAGGAGAACTTTGTTTTCCGGCAGACCGGCAGGAATCTTTATTTTTCCCATCTGCCCTTTTGCCTGAACAGGCCTGCACTGTAAGAGATTGATCCTGTAATCATTGTATTGGGTAAAATTAACGGTAAATTCTATCTCTACAGGATAATCGTAAATACTTTCCAGTTTTTTGAGCATCCTGTGCATAACACCTGCGAAAGATGTCTTAGAAAGGAAATTATCAAAGGTGAGTATCCATGCTTCCCGGTCTTTTATGCCAAGTTCGCTCATCCGCTGGGTGGTTTCATGATCCCTCGTGCCGACAAGATCAAGTTTGATATTAAGCCCCTCGTTTATCTTATCCATGAAAGAGACTGTTTCCAGGGTATTGCTGTTGGTATCGAGGACATCCATATCGTGCTGCGAAAATCTCCTTGTATCCTCCATGCCTGCATGGGGACGGAATAGAGGACTGTCAAGGGCAACAATGCGGGGATAGTCGTTTTCAACACGGTTGACAGCCCGTGTCCCGAGACCGAGGACAAGCCGGAGCATTCCTGCCTTGGGGTCCACGCCTTCTTTCCATGCAAAGGCATTATAGGAGACACCCACACCGGCAAGATCCGGGAAAAAGTACTGTTTCCGGTGTGAACCGGACACCCTCTGAACAAGCAAGGCCATCTGTTCATCGTGTTGGTCAAGCCCTCGCTGCAAACGGTAAGTCAGGGCATCTTCATTCATGGTGCTGGCAAATACCTCTCTCACAGACTCGACAAAGTCGGCGTAACGTTTTTCAGGAGAACCCTGATTGACGGAGAAAACGCTCTCATATTTACCGGCAAAGGCATTTCCGAAAGCGTCCTCCAGAAGGCTGCTTGAACGGATGATGATGGGAGACTGGCCGTAATATTCTATAACCCGCTGGAACTGCTCTTTAATTTCATCAGGGAAAACACCCTTTAACATCTTTTCGCGGAGCTTGTCTCCTGCCTCGAAATATCCTTCTGCTGTCTTCTGCTCCATCCGCAATTTCCATAATCCGTTCTGAACGATGTAGGTATAATAAATGTCTGAACCGATATAAAAGGAATCGTGCTGTTCAAGATAATCCTCCCAGCTTATCAATTCCTCTTTATCGAGAATTTTTCTCGCAATAAGCATCCCCACGGTTTTACCGCCGATAAAACCGGTCCCTACCATGCGTGACTTTATGTTGAGGAGGTCTTCCAGAGAAAAAACCTCCTTTGCAAGCGCGAGAATTCTTTCTTCCCTGCCTATCATGATCCGGCAGAGTTCATCAACCATCTCCTGTCTTTCCTCAGAATTACCCGGTTTATTGAGTATCCCTTCTGCCTTTAAAAAGAGTCTGTCCCAGTAGTCCAGTTGACGGCGCGCACTGCTCTGCTCCCGTCTTGAGATATCTGAAAACATTTTCGCGGCATCAAAACTGTCGACAACAGGCGCAAATCCTTCCTCTTCTTCAGTATGAGGGAGAAACATTGTCGGGGAATACCGGTTCCATACCTTTAAAGGATGAATGCAATAATTCCCTTCATGATGATAGGCTTCAAGCAGTATCTGTGTGGTTTCACGGATACGGGCCACTGTCTTGAATGAATGGCTGTAGCGCAGGATAGAGAAATATGCAACGGTGTTCAGTTCAAAAAGGTAGGGGCAGGTAATAACAAAAAAGTTCCCGATCATTAGATCAGTTGCCCAGGCTGACAAAAGATAGGAAAGACAGTCAAATACATAAAAAACGTCCCTCCCTTCTGTGGAGGCGATGTTGTATACCTGAGTCGTGAAAGATTCAAAACCGCTTTTGGCATCCAGATTATATATTTTGATATTGCCAGTCTGTTTTACAAGTGGCTCATGTTCGGCAAATCTCATGTAAATGACCTTGTTGCCGTCCTGCAACATCCTGTCAACGTAGGGAGTTACATAATGTTCATATTCCTTTATATCGTCAATCTGCCAGACGACATTGTCGCCCATTTGCAGCCCGCCTAATACTTCATCGAGACTGTTTAAGCCTGTGCTTGCCCGGACAGATGTATTCATGCTGTTGTCATCTCCCATATTCACCCACTAATGCAAATTGTTGTGACATTATAACAATTCACGTTTATTAGTCCAATTAATATTGGTGGAATTATGGCTTATAACAATTATATTGTTTGATTTATACAAACTCTTGACTTTTAAGATGAATGTAATTACAATGTGAACACCATTCAGTCGAGGAGGTAAAATAATGAGGGCACACATTGTAAAAATAGGCAATTCTCAAGGAATTCGTATTCCGAAACCATTACTTGACCAAACTGGTATTGTGGATGATGTTGAGCTTGAGGTGGAGAAAACCCAGATCATCATTCGCCCGATCTCGAGTCCAAGGACTGGTTGGGATAACGCATTCAGAACAATGGCCCAAAACGGCCATGACATATTGATAGATGGAAATGAAAATATTTCCCATTCCTGGGATGAAGAGGAATGGCAATGGTAAACCGATTCGATGTGTATCTGACAAATCTTGATCCCACAGTTGGTTCTGAAATTCAGAAAACAAGACCTTGTTTGATTATTTCACCGGACGAAATGAACAGACACATCCGCACAGTAATAGTTGCCCCGATGACTACAGCAGGGAAAGACTATCCTACACGAATAGCATGCCAATTTAAGAAGAAAAAGGCGCATATCGTTTTAGATCAAATACGAACAATAGACAAAACGCGACTTATAAAAAATCTTGGCACTCTTGATACAGAAACACAGTTAAAGGTTATTTCCATTTTGCAGAGGCTGTTTGCATTTTGAAATTGCCCGGTCTGCCAGTTTTCTGACCGTTGTTTTGCAGTGTTTCACACCGGCAGCACTGCCTTCTATAAGCAATAGTTTTGAGTACAACATTAAGAAAACTATTAGCCGAAAGATCCATATGGGAGGTGTACCAATGAGTGAAATTCTTGACATAGCACACGAGATGGCCCACGATCTGTTTAAGGTCGGCGCCATGGACGAGATCACCATGCGCCGGATTGAGGCCCTTTGTCTGCCAAAAAAACGGCCATTCAATCCTGAGGACATAAGGCGCATCAGGATGACAAACCACGTTAGCCAAGCCGTATTTGCCGCAATTCTTGGTATTGGCAAAACTACGGTGCAACAGTGGGAACAGGGTCAAAAAAAACCGAGCGGGACAGCACAACGACTTCTCGATCTTATTGACCGTAAGGGGTTGGAAGTGCTTGGGTAAAATAAATACTGTAAGTTTCACCATAAAAGACTAATTGGAGCAAGGGAGCGCAAAGTAACAAGGTCAAACATAATGCTGCAATAAGTACAATTGAGAGGGCTTATTGAATGCCGGATGAAACGTGCAAATACTTTGCAGCTTGCTCTCTGTTCCTGCAAAATAAGGCCGTCTTCCTCCTAACACACTTCGTGGTTGTTGCCTGAAGTTGATACTGCGTGGCTTTTGCCAAAAGCACTGCTTTCTTCCCGAAATGCACACTGCGTGGTTTTTTCCTGAGGCACGTATAGCTTCCTGAAATCGCGCCTTCGGCCATCATCAGTAGCATACTATGTTTTAGCGGTATTCAATGGCACCACCGAAAAGTTTTTGCTTGAAGCTTTAAGGGAATTGGAACGCAATTGATTTTATATGGAGGCGATGAACACGCGCTTAGGTTTGAGGTGCCTGCAAAAAACAAGACCTGACCCTATAAAGCTTTTGCAACCATTAAAGCACAGGAAAATATTACGTTTCTCATTTCATCTTCCCAGAACATTGATCGGATCGTGTCGGCTTACCGGGCCTGCAAGCAGGCGCACAAGACTTTGGTTATCGACATCTACACGGCTTGGGTACTTGAGCAGCTCAAGCTCGTATCCAACAGTGTGCCGAATATGGAATGGGAACCGGTGAAGGTTTATGCCTCCTATAGCCAAGACAATACGCTGAAAGAACATCCCGACTTTTTCGGCGATTTCCGCAAGCGGCTCTACAAGCATCGGGTCCATAAAGAAGAGCTTCATGCCAACTCGAACGATTATCTGTTTTTGGGCAAGATGTCCCATTTCCCGATCATTGACTTGTACAAAGCCATAAAGCCGGTTAATGTCATTTACTCCCAGTGGCTCGGCTATCTTTCGTATTCAAACAAAGATTATTCTGGCGCTGAAGCCATAGCCGGCTACCGGAACGATCCACAGGTCAACTTCGTCTATGCCCATACCAGCGGGCACGCGGCGGTTGGAGATTTACGGACGTTTGCCGGGGCGCTGAAGCCGAAAATGCTGGTGCCCGTGCATACGATGGCCCCAAATGATTTTCAGAAGTATTTCCAGAATGTAATCAATCTGGTTGATGGCCAGACATTAAACCTATAGGAGGGAAGAATGGGAAAAAACAGAGATAAAGATTTCACCAGGCTCAAGAAGAACCACCCACTCGTTGACAGGCTGATATCTGAGGTATGGTGGCATGAGATCGTAAGACTTTCTCATGTCGATCCAGATATCAACATACAACTCCGGTCGGATTCTATTAATGTTTACTCGAAAATGGGAAATCTATTGAGGATAAGCTTGCACGGGAATAAAGTCTTTTGCCAGATTCATTATAAATACCTAATTGCCGAGGAGAAATCTCCTTATGTGCCGATAATCTCATCGGACGGACAACGCTTGGTGGTATCTGGCAATGTATGCCCCAATATCCAAGACATTTTTGATACAAAAAACTTCAAGACAATCAAGCAGAACATCGCCATCTACGCCGGAGAAGAAAAAGCGATCCAATCCCGGTTAGTCGAGAAAAACAAAGAGACAATCGTCGATGTTGAGGTAGCATTTTCAGGAAAGTCCGGGCCGATTGATGCCGAGGAAGACAATGCTCGCATCGATTTTGTCAATTTTGATAAAAACCTCCGGAAGCTTGTTTTCGTAGAGTTGAAACAAGCTTTTGATGCAAGACTGTACAGCAAAGAGATTAACGACCAGATAAAAAAATACTACGAATTCGCTTTGAAAAACGGGAGCCAGATCATCAAGGCATACAATGATGCCATAAACACCAAAAAGAAGCTCGGCATTATAAGGGATGCTTCATTCCTTGCTGATGTCAAAATAGAGGCAATAGAGCCGCGCCCGATTCTTGTCGTTGCAGGATTCAATCAAAATGTCATAGATGGA
Organism: Pseudomonadota bacterium; assembly: GCA_026388255.1. Taxonomy (NCBI): domain Bacteria; kingdom Pseudomonadati; phylum Pseudomonadota; species Pseudomonadota bacterium. Next base: position 46,316 of record JAPLKC010000059.1, read on the forward strand.
CTAAGTAATAATATTAGCTGTAATCTTAATAAGTTTAGTACCACCAAGTATCTTTCAGGATTATACTTTTTCGGAAAAGACGTGGACCTGAATATACAGAAGCGTAAACAGAAAAACAAAGAAATATTTCTGTAAAGGTGGCCATTCTTTTAAGTTTCTATTCGAGGCTGATAGCGGAGACAATATTTTATGAGCGAGACCGGAATCTGGACAGGTGTTGACCTTGACGGCACTCTGGCCGAATATCACGGCTGGATAGGAATCGATCACATCGGTAAGGCAATTACGCCGATGATTGAACGTGTTCAGCGCTGGATAGGCGAAGGAAAGACAGTCAAGATTTTTACCGCACGGGCTTCTGAAGGACCGGCGGCAATAGAATTCATTCATACATGGCTCGAAAAACAAGGGCTCCCAAAACTCGAAGTCACCAATGTCAAAGACGCCGGTATGATAGAATTGTGGGACGATCGCTGCGTTTCTACAGGTACGAATACGGGGCAGATAAAAAATCACGCTTATTCGGGGAGATAGTAATTATGACGAGTCCAAAGGCCGATTTTGTCCACCTTCACGTCCATACATCATGCAGCCTGCTTGACAGCACCCTGCGACTTAGGAGAAAGGCTGGGGGTCAGGTCTTGTTTTTTGCACCAACGGCACTTTTTATAAAACCAACATTTCACTCCGTAATCCACGATCAAGGTCAAAAGGCCCTATACTTGCTTTGTAGGTAAAAGAAAAATCGTCCCGGCAATAACAAAAGAGGCACGTTTCTCACTGTAACCCTTGCCTCTGCGAAACCACGAAGTGCGCGACCTTGTGAAAGAAAAACCATACCTGCAATGATGTAACAGACATATTTCTATTGATAGTCTTTGCCTTTGGGAAACTGCGAAGCTCACGCCTTATGTTGATTAATAATTTTTATAAGGGGCAAGTTGAAACAAATCGCCCCAAAGGGGTGTGTCTCGCTAAATGGAACAATTTTGTATCATCAATGTCTGCAAAACAACAATATGCAACCTTATTGTAATAATGGGTTTTGGATTCTCCCACCGGATCTTAATTTATATATAATATTATCCCCTTTGTTGTTCAATATTTAGACTCAACTTTATTATAAATCGGTCGTTGGCATTAATTTTGCTTTAATAAGCTGGCATTAATTTTGCTTTAAATAGTAATTTGCAATATAATACATATAGTAATTTTCAATATAATACATTACATGAGGAAGAGATAAATAAAACATGAAACTGGCAGAAGAATTTAAAAAAATTGCAGGCGATATTAAAATTATCGATATGGACGAGGAAAAAGAAATATACAGCCATGACATAGGGGATGTTCCCACAATCATGACTGGAACTTTTTTTGAAATACAACCGGATTTTGTAGTTCAGCCTAAAAGCGTTGACGAGATCAAGCAGGTTCTGGCATTCGCCAATGCCAGAAAAGTGCCGGTAATACCGAGAGGCGCTGCATCATGGGGATTTGGCGGAGTAATTCCGACCAAAGCAGGCATTGTCATTGATCTATCTCCTTTTAGAAATATAATTTATTTGAATAAGGCGCAAAAGACTATAACTGTTGAAGCAGGAGCCAGATGGAGCGATATTGACATTTTGGCCAAAAAAGAGGGCTTATGTCTGATGACCTATCCGTCGAGCAAATTTTCCACGGTTGCCGGTTGGATTTCGACAGGTGGCTATGGCATTAACAGTTTTAGATATGGTCATTTAATCCAGCAGATCGTGTCCATGACAGTTGTAACAGCGTCTGGTGAAACCAGAAAAATTACACCTAATGATCCTGATTTTATGTACTTTGTTTCCACTGAAGGGGAGTTTGGAATCATTGTTGAGGTAAACCTTAAATTACGCGACGTTCCCCAGGCCTCATACCCGCATCTGTTTTATTTTCCCGGTGACAACGCTGCTTTCGAATTTATTGAAAAATTTGTTAAAAACAAAGATGCGCAAAGCGCTAATCCTGATGTAATCCGCTTTCTGGATGAAAATCACTTAAGTGACGTCAACGAACTCATGCATTCCAGCGTATTTAAAAAAAGCGCAGGAGTGCTGGTAGAGTTAAGCAGCTCTGAGGATGATGAAATATTTTTAAAGGCTATTGCCCAAATGGGTAATCTTGATGAGGCGCCTCGCTATGTGGCGAGTTATTTATGGAATGAACGTCTGTTCGGTATGAAAACAAAGCGCCTTGGCCCGACAATCCTGGCCAGTGAAAGTATTATTCCAATAGCTTCAGCGGCAGGCTTTATTGAAAAAGCAAAGAAATTGGGTGCGAATTTTGGCGTGGAAATATTTATTGATTCTTATATTATTGATGAAAAGATGGCCCTCATCATGACCAATTTTCTCTGTGATTCCAGAAAGAAGAGATATTACATCGACTTACCGCTGCAGACAATGCTTACCCAAACAGCAATTTCCATGGGAGCTGAGCCTTATGGGTTGGGTATCTGGAATGCAGCCTTCATAGATAATCTATACAACACCGAAAAGAAACAGGACCTGCTGAATTACAAAGCAAAGGTTGACCAGAACAATATCATGAATCCAGGGAAGTTTTTCGGAATTCAATCAAAATTCTGCAATATTCCGGCGCTCATCTTTCGACCGGGTATTTTCAGCTTTTCCATAAAGATGCTGATTTTGCTATCACCCATTATTGGGAGAATTGCGACACTGCTGATGGGCAAGGACGAGAAAATTGATAGTCTTGATTTTGAGTTGACCACTCACGCCTGTGCAAAATGTGGTAACTGTATTGCAGTGTGTCCCTCATACCTTGTCACAAAAAATGAAGAAGTCACGGCAAAAGGTAAAATTGCTCTGGCGAAAAAACTCATTCAAGGCCGCCCGGTTACCAAAAAAGAAGCTGAAAACGTGTTTATGTGTATGCATTGCAAGTCCTGTGAAGAAATATGCCAAACCAATCTGGAGCTGATGAGGCTCTGGGATGCACTGGAAAAGAGGGTGGAAAATAATTTTGGCCGACCCGAGGATAAAATCAGTGAATTTCTTAAAAAGGTTGACGACAGCAAGGAATACTGGGAAATGGTGGATCGGAATAACTGAACAACTTATTGAGAGGATGAATTAAAGACTATGCCAAAGAAATATCATATTCACACAAAGGTAACGCCGCTTAATCTGGATTATGTGTATAAATTCAGGATTGAACGGGGAGAAAACTGCATCAATTGCGGTCGATGCACCAAGGTGTGCATTTATGAGGCGCATAAACGTGGAAAGGGTGATCCTCGAAAAATGGCTGACCCGAACACAGTTGTTTGCAGAAACTGTTTTCGTTGTATTCAGGAATGCCCACGGGGAGCTCTCGAAAAATCTCTGGATAAAGATTTTTTAAATATTGGCGGATCGTACTGGAAGCCCGATATTTTTATAACTTTATGGAAGCAGGCCGAGGACGGCAAGGTGCCGGTTACAGGCGCCGGGTATCGGGGGCCCTTTACCGGACAGGGGTTTGACAGTATGTGGACAGACATGTCGGAAATCGTTCGTCCGACACGCGACGGGATCCACGGCCGCGAATACATCAGTACTTCTGTCGAACTGGGCCGGAAACTCAATCACCTGACATTTGATGAAAATGGCAAACTATTGTCGAAAATACATGATACTGTTGATATTCCGATTCCCATCATTTTTGATGTTCCGGTAGATAATTTAAGCCCGAATATTGAGATTGCTTTAATCAGAGCGGCTGCGCAGCTCAACACATGCATAGTATTACCGGCCAATAACATTGCAGCAGATATCAAAAAATACATCAAAAACATCATTCCCTTAATTTCTTCTGAGGAAATTGATAAATATCAAGGCTTGATTAAAAACGCAAGAATTGTGGCTTTTGAGTATGCCGAAGACATGATAAGCACTTTCCCTGCGCTGAAAGAAAAAATTAAAAAGATAAGTAATGCCCTTACGATCGTCCGTGTTCCGGCAACGAAGTCTGTGGAAACCATCGTTTCGAAACTGGCCCACAATGGCGCGGAAATTATCCATGTCGTTGCAGATTACCGTAGCATGGAGTTAAATGGATCAGTTAATGAAAATAAACGTCTGGGCAAGGATATTATCCGTGCTGTCCATCTGAAACTGGTGGAGGACAGGATCCGTGATGAAGTTACAATTATTTTTTCCGGCGGTATCGCTATGGCCGAGCATGTTCCCAAGGCCATGCTTTGCGGTGCGGATTTAACGGCAGTTGATCTGCCGCTACTGATTGCTTTTGGCGTCAGATTGTATGAAAACCCGGAGAAGATCATTGTTTTTCCCGAAGGACTGGAGAAAATTTCAACTCGAACAATAATGCAGAGGATAATCAACCTTATGGGTGCATGGCACTCGCAGCTTCTGGAAGTCATGGGCGCCATGGGAATCCGGGAAGCACGACGTCTGCGCGGTGAAACCGGAAGAGCTATATTTTTTGAAGAAATTGATAATGAAACTTTTGGAAAAATATTTAAAGAAAGAGAAAAAGCAACCATATGAAACCATCAACCGTACAAATTAAAAAAATGCCGTCGCGATTCAGACACCAGGTGCCTAAGTATAAGGTCACAAGGTCAAACGCATGCATCAATTGTGGAACTTGCGCCAAATCATGCCCCTACGGAGTTCATGAAAGGCAGGAAGGGCACAATAAAATGAGCGTGCCCATAGACTATAAGTGTATCGGCTTTGAATGCGAAAATAACGATTTTTATTGCGTTAACAAATGTCCGCGTAGCGCACTGAGCTTATCGCTCAATCCGATGTATGAAACGTTGGGTGACTATCGATGGACAGCCGATATGATTACCGGTACCTGGATCATGGCCGAAACCGGTTACCCGCCTGAGCGAAAAGATCTTGAATATAATACGGGCAATTCCGGAGGCGGCTTCGACAAGTTGCGCTTAAAGTTCCCTTCAGGGCGCCCAAAAATTGATAAGTTTGAGATATCTACTGAAATTCCTCTGAACCGGAGAAATGACGGCCGGGCCAATGTTGTAATTTCCACGCCTGTCTATGGCGGAGGCATGTCCTTTGGATCGGTCAGTCTGCCTACTATGGTTTCCAAGGCTCGCAACGCAACCATATGGAATACTTTTACCTGTACCGGAGAAGGCGGATATCCGGAACTCCTTATACCCTATGATGATCACGTCATTACTCAGGTGGCGACCGGTTTGTTTGGAGTACGTGAAGAAACAATTCAGCGGGTAAAAATAATAGAATTCAAATACGCGCAGGGGGCAAAGCCCGGTCTGGGCGGACATCTCCTTGGAGAAAAAAACACGGAAAGCGTTGCCCGTATGAGGGAAGCTGTTAAAGGATCGTCTTTGTTTTCACCTTTTCCGTTTCACTCGGTTTACTCCATTGAAGATCATAAGAAACACATTGACTGGATTAAAGCAATCAATCCTGATGCCTTAGTTTCGGTTAAAGTATCAACACCCAATGATGTTGATATGGTTGCCGTCGGTTCGTATTATGCCGGCGCTCATATCATTCATATCGACGGCGGATATGGCGGTACCGGCGCTGCACCTGATATTGCAAAAAAGAACATCGCAATGCCGATAGAATATGCCATAACGAAAGTACATAATTTTTTAAAAGATGAGGGAGCACGGGATGCCGTAACGCTCATTGCCTCAGGTGGTATCAGGACGGCTCACGATCTGGTTAAAGCCATTTGCCTGGGTGCAGACGGCGCGGTCATCGGTACAGCGGAAATGGTTTCCCTGGAATGTGTCAGATGCGGAAACTGTGAATCAGGGCGCGGTTGTGCCCGGGGCATAGCTTCCACCGATTCGGAACTTGCCGATTTGTTTAATGAAGAATGGGCAACACAACGCCTGACAAATATGTACCATGCCTGGAATGTCCAACTGATCGAAATATTGCAAAAGTTCGGCATGAGGAGTGTGCAGGAGCTTGTAGGCCGTACGGATTTGCTTGAACACATAGATTACAGTAAATAAAACGGAGTCTGTTATATGGATAATGTTGAAAAAATAACACAGTCACGAAATGAAATTTGCAGCCGGGTCCCGGTTTTAAGTCCGAACACGGAAGAAGAAGGCGGCTGCGGTGTAACCGGTTTTATCTGCTCGATTCCTGTAACCGGAAAAAACATCTTTGAACCCTCCGTCCAGATGCATAACAGAGGCAATGGCAAAGGCGGCGGAATCGGCGCAGTAGGATTCATTCCCGAGGCAATGGGTGTTTCTAAAGAGGTGTTGCAGGATGATTACATGCTGCACATTGCCCTCCTGGATGCGAGCGTTTGTACGGAAATTGAAGATACATTCATCAAACCGTTCTTTAAAATTGATAAATCGGAAAAACTGGCCACGATTGATGATTATCGCAGTATCGGTCTTGATGTCCGGCCTCCGGATGTCATGCGTTATTTTGTCCGCGTCAGGGATGACGTCCTGGATAAATTCATTGCGGATAATCAATTCACATCCATGGATAGACGGGATGCCGAAGATGAGTTTGTTTATCAGAACAGCTTCAGGATTAATACGCACTATTATGCGTCCCTTGGTGATAAAAAGGCTTTTGTCATGTCTCACGGCAGGAATATGATGATCCTGAAAATCGTGGGTTATGCGGAAAATGTTGTCAAATACTACAAACTGGATGATTTCAAGGCCCATGCCTGGCTGGCACATCAGCGTTATCCGACCCGGGGACGTGTCTGGCATCCGGGTGGTTGCCATCCCTTTAGCGCGCTCAATGAAGCGCTGGTTCATAACGGTGACTTTGCGAATTATCAGGCTGTAAATGAATATTTGAAACAGCGTAACTATTTTCCTCTATTTTTGACGGATACGGAAGAAGCGGCGCTTTTGCTCGATCTCTGGAGCAGAGTATATAAATACCCGCTGGAGTACCTCATTGAGGCCATGGCGCCTACCTCGGAAATGGATTTTGACATGCTGCCTGTTGAAAAGCAGGAATTGTACAAAATAATTCAAACCCATCACGTGAATGCATCTCCTGACGGGCCGTGGTTCTTTATTATTGCCCGAAATGATGTCAAAAATGATCAATTCCAACTTATCGGTATTACGGATACCGCCATGCTCCGCCCGCAGGTTTTTGCTCTACAGGATGGGGAAGTTCAAGTCGGGTTAATTTGTTCGGAAAAGCAGGCTATTGATGCAACTCTGATCTCTCTGGAGCGGGAAGATCCGCGTTTCGGCCCCATCGCCGACAAATACTGGAATGCGCGCGGCGGCAGTTATACCGATGGCGGCTCCTTTATCTTCAGCCTGAAAAATACTGTGGATGGTAAAGATCTTATCTGTACGGACAAATTCGGGAATGTGATCAAAACTCCCAAAGACAAGGTTGCCTGTGATATTGCAAAAAAGATAACGGTTACACCGGAATTCAAGCCCATTGAAGAAAAACTTGCCGCTTTGTTTGTTGAGAATGATTATTCAGCCACTGCCGATAAATTATATGCCTATGTAAAGGGCAGCATCATTGGTTTCAGTCCGGATAAATTCCGCTTCTGCATAGAGACAATTAAAAGTTATGCCAATATAAATGATGACTGTAAGCAGGCAGTTATCAATGCCTTGACGCTTTTAAATGACCGTCGATACAATACCGGCTTCATAAAGAGAAGCTCGCTGCAGCATGTTCTGAAAATCAATATAGATGAGATTCTGGACCAATCTCCCGCGATCACGGAAATGACCAATTCACGGTTCAGCCGGATTAATTTTGCAACACATGAGCAACTACGCGCGCCAAAAAACAATGAAAAAATTCTGATTATTGATGCCGAACATTTTGAACCGGAAGGAGATAAATGCGATGCGGTAATGATTGTGAAGGCATTTAAGCTCGGCTGGAAGAATTTCATTGTTTACAAATATCGTGGTCAGCGATTTACCGGTTGCGGCTTCGGTCCAGCCACAAAAGATGTGAGGATTGACGTTTACGGGGCTTCCGGCGATTATCTGGCATCAGGCATTGACGGCATGGAAATTTATGTTCATGGTAATGCTCAGGATCAACTCTGCCAGGTTATAAAAGAAGGCAAATTAGTGGTATACGGCGATGTTGGCCAGACATTCATGTACGGCGCCAAAGGCGGCAGTGCTTATATCATGGGCAACGCAGCGGGAAGGCCTTTGATCAATGCCGTCGGCAAGCCGCGGGTCGTTATTAACGGAACAGCGCTGGATTATCTTGCCGAATCTTTCATGGCCGGTGATCCGCTCAAGGGCGGCGGTTTTGTCATTTTGAATGGTATTGGCTTTGACGATGCAGACGGGTCGATTTACGAGTACGATTCACCATATCCCGGTTCGAATATTTTTTCTCTGGCTTCCGGTGGTGCGATTTACATCCGGGATCCACACAAGAAACTGGTTGATGAGCAGCTCAACGGTGGAGAGTTTGTTGAGATTATTGATGCAGACTGGAATCTGATCGAGCCATATCTTGAGGAGAATGAAAAACTTTTTGATATTACCATAGAAAGACTTCTAACCGTTGACGGAAATAAGAAAACGCCGGAGGAAGTATATAGAAAGATCAGACCTCTTGCTGCTGCTGTTAAAAAAGATGATGATGGCCTAGAAGAGTAAATCTAATACAAAAGGTGCTTTTATGATTTCCATATCCAGTGTCAGCACCGGCATTAAAGGATTGGACAAAACTCTTAATTACCTGCAAATGGGCGATAATGTAGTCTTTCAGGTCGAAGACATTGAAGATTACAAAAAATTCGTCAATCCTTACATAGAAAACGCCTTGGAAAAAGGGCGGCGCATTGTTTACATGCGCTTTGCTAAACACCCGCCTATTATAGAATCCACCGGCAAAGTCACGATTTATAAACTTAACGCCGATATAGGCTTTGAATCCTTCTCAACGCAGGTTCATTATATCATCCGGCAGGAAGGACGTGATGTTTTTTATGTGTTCGATTGCCTGTCGGATCTGCTTCTTACCTGGGCTACCGATCTGATGATCGGCAACTTTTTTGTGATTACCTGCCCCTATCTTTTCGAGTTAAATACTGTCGCTTATTTTGCAATCCTGCGCAACCGGCATTCATATAAAACTATTGCCCGCATCAGAGAAACCACTCAGGTACTGCTGGATGTTTATAATTATCAGGGTAAATTTTGCGTGCACCCCATTAAAGCCTGGCAGCGCTATTCCCCGACAATGTTTCTTCCGCACATTATGGAGAAAGACGAATTTATCCCTATCCTGAACAGCGTTGATGCCTCAAATTTATTTTCCTGTCTTAATCAGGCAAGCGCATCCGGCGCAGAAAGAAATCTGGACTATTGGGATCGCATATTCATACAAGCAAAGGATATGCTGGAAAACACAGAGGGCGTGCCGGAAAAACAGAAAATGGTGGAACAGCTTTCCCGTGTTTTGATCGGCAGGGAAAAAAGAATGCTCTCCTTGATAAAAGAATATTTTACCCTTGAAGATCTTATTGAAATTAAAGAACGGCTTATCGGAACCGGTTTCATCGGCGGGAAATCCACAGGCATGTTGTTGGCGCGCAGCATTTTACGCAAAGACCCTTCTGTAAAATGGTCGGAACACTTAGAGATGCACGACTCTTTTTATATAGGTTCTGATATCTTTTATTCCTTCATCGTTCAAAACGGCTTGTGGAGAACACTAATGTCCCACAAAACAAAAGAAAACTATTTTGAAAGCGCCCTGGAATTAAAAAACAAAATGTTGAAAGGAATATTTCCGGAAGAAATCCGTGAACAATTTCAGCTAATGCTGGAATATTACGGACAGTCGCCTATCATCGTACGCTCCAGCAGTCTTCTGGAAGACGCTTTCGGCAATGCCTTTGCCGGAAAATACGAAAGTTATTTTTGCGCCAATCAGGGAACACCGGAGGAACGTTATGAGAAGTTTGTGGAGGCAGTAAGGAAAATCTTCGCAAGCACGATGAATATAGAAGCCCTCGCTTACCGTCTGAAAAGAGGACTGGACCAGCAGGATGAACAGATGGCTCTGCTGGTGCAAAGAGTGTCCGGTTCTTACCGCAAATATTATTTTTTCCCCGAGTTGGCCGGCGTCGGTCTGTCTTATAACGCCTTTGTCTGGAAAAAAGGCATGGATCCCAAGGCGGGCATGCTCAGGCTTGTTTTCGGACTGGGAACAAGGGCTGTAAACCGCATGGGAAATGACTATCCGCGCATTGTCGCTCTGGATAATCCCCTGGTTAAACCCTACGCCAAACCGGAAGATGCGGGACGTTTTTCCCAGCATTCTGTTGATGCTTTAAATCTGGAGGAAAATCTTTTTCAATCCTTATCATTTGTTGAGGTGCTCAATAAAGATCTGGAAGGGCGCTTGGACCTTATAGGTACCCGCGATATTGATGCTACTGAGCGGATGAAAGCTTTAGGCAAAAACACGGATGTGTGGATACTTACCTTTGACGAACTGCTTTCCAGAACGGAATTCCCCGATCTTATGTCCAGGATGCTCAAACGGTTGGAATCAATCTATAACTATCCGGTGGATATTGAATTTACAGCGAACTTCAACACGGATGGGAAAATTCAAATCAATCTGCTGCAATGCCGGCCTTTTCAGACGAAAGGTCACCATAGCCGCGTGAAAATTCCCCATAAGATCAAGAAAAATAAAATATTGCTGAAGCAGGAAGGCAATTTCATGGGTGGCAGTGTTTATGAAAATATTTCGCAGATCATTTACATCGATCCCAAAGGATACTCTGATCTCCCGCTTTCTGGAAAATATAATGTTGCCAGATTGGTGGGTAAAATAAATAAGACTATTGATAATCGGGATGAGACACCGACGATTCTTTTCGGACCGGGCCGCTGGGGCACAACAACGCCGGCAATGGGCGTGCCGGTTACTTTTTCCGAAATCAACAATATCGCGGCTATCGCGGAAATAGCATACAAGGAAGGAAGCTTGATCCCCGATCTGTCTTTCGGCACCCATTTTTTTCAGGATATGGTGGAGATGAATATCTTTTATATGGCTATTTATCCGGAACAGGAAAAAGTTATTTTCAATACGTCCATAATGGAATCGATGCACAATATGATGGAAGAAATTGCTCCTGAGGACCGCCAATACGCCCATGTCGTTCGCTTCTATGATGTCCGGGAAAAGAAATTAATATTGCTTTCCGATATTGTAGCGCAGGAGATGGTCTGCTTCTTCGAATAAAAATTTAATCAGCTTTTTTGACGTCTTTATTCTTTTTTGCGGAATAATTTTGGATCAATTCCCAGTTTAGCAATTTTATATTGAACGATTCTTTTGGTAGTTCCCAGGATTTTCGCGGCTTTGGTTTGATTTCCCCCTGTAATATACAGAGTATCAACAATCAGAGATCTTTCCTGCGCTTCAACAAGAGAAGACAGCTTGCCGCGTTCTTTTCTCTCCACTTTGCTTTCCCTGACATGCAAAGAGGGCGGCAGATATGAACTTTCAATGGTATCGGTATTGGATAAGAGAACCGCCCGTTCAATACAGTTTTCCAGCTCCCGCACATTACCCGGCCATTTATGGGATAAGAATGCTTCTATCGCCGCAGTGGATATTTTTTTAACATGTTTACCCATCTCCGCGCTGTACTTCAAAACAAAATGATCAGCTAAAAGTATGATATCGCTGCCTCTTTCGCGCAAAGGGGGCAGATATACGGGAAAAACATTCAGGCGGTAAAATAAATCAGCGCGAAAACGTTCCGCCAGAATGTCCTGTTCCAGGTTTCTGTTTGTCGCCGCGATAATGCGGACATCAACATTAACAACTCTTGAAGAACCAAGCGGCTGAAATCTTTTTTCCTGCAAAACGCGCAAAAGCTTTACCTGAGCGGCAGCGGAAAGTTCTCCTACTTCATCTAAGAAAATAGTACCCCCGTTGGCTTCTTCAAAACGCCCGCGACGCTGTTGCAGTGCGCCGGTAAATGCTCCTCTTTCATGACCGAAAAGTTCGCTTTCAATCAGTGTGTCAGGAATTGCCGTGCAATTAACCTGCACCAGAGGCCCGGCCTTACGCGGAGAGTTCATATGAATTGCATTAGCGATCAATTCCTTGCCCGTTCCAGTCTCTCCTGTTATTAAAACAGTTGTTCTGGAATCGGCTACCTGGGCGATTAAACCGAATACTTCCTGCATGGGTTTGGAATGGCCTATAATATCTATCGAAGGCGCTCGTGAGCTACCGACAATTTTTCTCAACCGCCTGTTTTCTTCTTCTAAAGCTCTGACATGGACAAATTTGGCCATTAATTCCGATACAGCGGAAAGCATCGCCAGTTCCTTGTCCAGATTTTTCACTTCGCGGGCGACCTTATCGGCAGATAAAACACCAACAACATGGTCATCATACATAATGGGAACACAAAGAAATGCCAGTTCCGACCTGTTTAAGTGACGCCGTGCACCGGTACGGTCTAAAAAGTGAGTGGCGTGCCCCAGATTAGCCACAGCCATTGGTCTTCCTGTCTGGGCGACTTCGCCGGTAATGCCTTCTCCGGGTTTGTATGTCACATCCATTCCTTCGATATTTACATCATGGGCAATATCCAGCCAGACCTCATTTTTTTCGCGGTCAAACAGAGAGATCATCCCTCTCTGCATTCCCAGACGTAAACTCATTTCCTGCAGAACCTGCTCCAGTCCGTCACGCAAGTCTGCAGGCCGGGCTAATATTTTAGCTATTGCGTGCAAAGCGGCCAGTTCTTCATAACTATGAATACTCAATTTGCGCTCTTTCTCCAAAATAATTTTTTGTACTTTTGTTCATAGCAGGTTCAGCTATTCTTGAAAATATTTTGGAACAAAATTGTTCCAATAGCAATAGTTTTTCGCCTTTTTTAAATAAATTCGAATGAAAAGCCCTTGCTGTTTTTGCTTACCCGTTGTTACAGCCTATCTTATCGATTTTCAGAGGAGGTTAAAGTCCATGAATTGAACATCAAAGACCGGCAACAGTTTACAAGGATTAATGGGCTTTCTAAAGCTATCCGTATTCCCCCAATGTCAAGAATAAAGATTTGACCCCCATGATTCTATTGACTTTTCCTTGCATTTTTATAAAGTTTGGAGCAAAATGGAAAGAAAAAAGGGGCGGCAGGGCAGGAAGATTTTCTTGGAACGTTCCCACATCTAACCCTAAATGTCAAATGGAGAAAATATGAGTAAACTTCCGGGGTACAGAAAATGTTTTTTCTGCAGCAAAGAGGAGCCGACAGGCGTAAAACTTATATTACGATATCAGGAAGGGACGGTAATATGTGACTTTACACTTGAGAGAAGATTCCAGGGATTCAACGGGATTGCGCACGGAGGTATTGTAGCTGGGATACTTGACGAACTTATGTGGTGGACTATTGCTGTTGAAACAAGGAAGGCGTCTATGACCAGGAAAATGGAGGTTGAACTCCTGCAGCCGGTCAGATGCGATAAACATTATACAGCAAAGGGAAAACTGCTGAAACACGGACATGATACCTTCTGGGTTTCATGCACAATAGAAGATGATACGGGAAAGGCAACAGCTAAGGGAACGGCTGTTTTTAAACTCGCAAAAGACGTTGAATTGCATGATATGATAGATGATCTCGATTTTACGCGTGTTGCACCGGAAATAAGAGAAATTTTTACCGATATATCCACACACATATAACGCATATGTTAAAGAAGGGTTAAATTCCGTCCGCGCAAAACCTGATTTTAGGAGGATTCGGCAAATAGGCAGTATTAACATGAATTTACTAAAACAATACTCTTTAAGGTTGCATTGTATTACCTGTATATTTATCATGTCGTTTCTTCCAATAACTCATCATGCTGTCATGGCAGCCGAAATAAACGCACTCACCCCTTTGACGGAACATTTTTCGTTAGGCATAAAGACACGACATTTCTTTAACAGCCATACCTCATACGAATTCGGCAACCCATTTCCTCCATATCAGGCTCCTCTCAGCAGACTGGAATTCCCCTTGGATTCGTGGTGGGGCGGGGTAGAACTGAGGTTGAGCTACCCCAGATTCTCTATAGGCGGTGAAGTGCTCAGCAATGCGCTTGGGGATGCTAAAGGACGTTTCGTAGACTCGGATTGGGATGATGATGCTGCGCCTGCTCTTAAGACCATCTACAGTGAATCCAGTTGTCGTATGGAGCCCAGCTATATGGTCAGGGCCGATATAGATATGGAAGTCTCAGACTGGCTGGGGTTGCCTCAATGGTTCAGCCTGCGCCCGGTTGTGGGATTCCGTTATCAGAATTTTCACATGGTTACCCATGACGGGACACAGTACACACCCTTCGATGGGAAACCTCCTGTTGCCCTGCCGGGAAACGGGATTCGTTTTAAACAGACATACTGGCAATATTTTACTGGGATACGTTCAAATATCGATATAGGACAATTAACGAATATATCCTCCCTGAAGCTCCTTCTGCAACTCGACTGGGCTTACGTGGAAGGCAGCAACGAAGACCATCATCTATTCAGAGCAGGCAACAGGTTCACATATGAAAATACGTACGGATATGCATGGCATGCCTCTGTCGGTATTAAAAAAGGTTTGACAAACAACCTTACCCTGGGTCTTGAACTGGACTATCTCCGGATATCAACAACCGGCTCTCACCGTTTGGTCAACGATCCCCTTGGCATTGATTTCGGCTTTTCGCACGGGGTCAAGGTCTGGTCGGATCAATCAAACATTTCACTGTCTTTGGAATATAGATTTTAAATGTGTGTGGATACAGGAGGGACATCCTTAACGATTTCACTTTTTGTTTTGCTTTTGACCGAGGCGTTTTTTTTGATGAATAACAAGACAGGGCAAGCCTTTCCGGGGAGTTTAAATTTTGCTATCACTGTGATAGCAAAATTAAAAAGGCCTCGCGCCTTTACGAACAATCCCACCTTTTCCGATAAAAATATCCTTGCATTTTTATGAAGTTTGGAGGCAAACGTTTAAATTTGCCGAAGGCAAACAAATGGAAAGAAAAAGGGGCGGCATGGCAGGAAGAATTTCTTTGGCGGGGGAAGGATATTTACTTATTTGTGGGCATCCATTTTGCGAACATTCACACCCCGTCCCACAACTAGCTTCTGCTCCGATGATTTTGTGCATTTTGAGCAGTGAAGTGCACAAAATGCAGATTTTATGTGCAGTAGCTGTTGACTGTTTTGGCTGGGTCAAAACTCTCCGCTCTTTTCCGGCCAATACGATTTTTGATGGATAAAAAGGCGTGGGGAATTTTAACTATCTTTTATAAAGCTCTCTTCTGTGGCCTACTCGCAAGACCACAATATCTTTATCTTCCATATCAAAAATAATTCTGTAATCTCCTACTCTAAACCTGTAGCTGCCAAGGCTCGAATCCGTAAGGCTTTCAGCATAACTCAACGGATCATCCAAATAACGCATAAGCGCCTTGCCGATCCTTTTCTTTTCATTATCATCAAGTTTCTTAATATCTCTTTGGGCTCTTTGTGTATATACAAACCTGTATTTCACTCCCCGAAAACCTCTTTGTGGGTTTTAATTCTCCCTGTTTTGTAATCTGCCCTTGCCTCTCTGATACTTTCCAGATACTCAGGAGAAGTTGCCGCAAGAAGATCCTCCAGAAAGGAATCTCTTTCTTTTTTCTTCATTGTCTTTATTGCTTTTATAAGTTCTTCCCGGCTTAAATCTACTTTTACGGTATTGAGCATATGGAAACCTCGCTATTTAAACTTTCCTAAGTATATCATTTTATGCAAAATGTGGAAATTATTAAATTGTTCCATGCTTCTCCTTGCCGAAGTATTTTTTAATGGATAAAAAACCGACAAGAGAGATTACACCGGAGACGTATCATAAATACGTTCAATCCATCAATTTTAAACGTGGAGCGAGGCCGGATAAGGCTTGATGGGGAGTTTGTATTTTGCTCCAACAGTTGGAGCAAAATTAAAGAGGTCTCCCGTCTGCTTAAAAATACCTTCGCCGATAAAATTTCCTTGCATTTTTATGAAGTTTGGAGGAAAATGGAAAGAAAAAAAGGGGTGGTACCACGGGGATGAATCAGCAAAAGGATTTTTCTTTTTGGCGGGGAGAATATATACCTCACTGGGGGTTGCCAAACGAAAAAAGTGATATTTCAAGACCTGACCCCACTTGTTCTCAAAAACAAATCGGCATAGCCTGCTTAAATCAGATAAATCAAATAATTTTTGGAATGCCATGAAGGCTCAAACGTTCATGGCCATACCTCCGGGGGCCATCATACCGGGGAGCCTGCCCAGGTTTAAGATCTACATACCCTCGCCGAATGGAACCAATATACTATGGGCGAAGGATGGCAACCAGGTGACCCCTGATCAGATCAGAAGGCTTGCAGACACAGGGATAAGGGAAGTTTTTATTGACCTTGAGGAAGCAGTTCTTTACGAGGAATACCTTGAAAATCATCTTGGAGACATTCTTTCCAGTGAGTCCCCATCGGAAGATCAAAAAGCAGCAGTATTCAGCAAGGTGTCCACTAAAGTAGTCAGGAACGCTCTCGAAACATCTTTCAAATCGGGCAAAATAGACACTAAAACCGTGGAAAGGACAGAGCGAATGATCAGGAACACTCTCGAATTTATCACAGAATCCAGGTCGCTTCAAGCTCTTGCAAAAATGATCGGCCATGACTACCAGACCTATGAACATGCAACCAAGGTTTTATGGTTTACAATTGCTTTTCTAAATGAAAATCCTGATATCATAGAGCAAATCCAACCCGACTGTAATACCTTTGATAAGGAACAAAGAAAGGAAATACTCAGGCAATGCGGTGTAGGCGCATTACTCCATGATATCGGTAAAGCATATATAGAACCCGAAATAATCAATAAGGGCAGTTCGCTCTCGGAAATAGAATGGGGAATTATGAAGTGCCATCCTCTCTACGGTTTGGCAATGCTGCTCGATACCGAACTCCCGATTTTCGTGAAGAAAGCTGTTCTTGAACATCACGAGGATTTTCAGGGCGGCGGTTATCCTATGATGATTGATGGAACAAATATAAGTGTGCTGGCCAGAGTATTGAGAATTATAGATGTTTTCGACGCTATGACATCCCGGCGTCCTTACAAAGAGGCCATGCCTCCCCTTAATGCGGTGAAGATAATGGTAGGAACTCCTATAGACGATAATAGCCCCGAAGTTGATCCCAGAGATCAGAAAATGAAACGGTGTTTCGACGAAAAGTTTCTGCGAAAATTCATTGTTTTGCTGGGCGCTGCGAGGATAGGTTCTTAAAGGGCACTTATGTTGGGTGGGGACATCCTTCAATATTTCAACAACCTTTTCGACATTATATTTCACATATTCTTTTGGTCGGAATGATTTCCTGTTCATATCGTTGGAGGTGATTCTCCGACACTGTGGCGGAGAATTTGTAATTCAAGGACTGGCAACAGTTTATAAGTATTTAAGGGCTTTTTTTAAACTCTGTCCCGATTTCCACAATGTCAAGAATAAAGATTTGACCCCAAGTTGTTTTGTTTTAAGACTTGTGGGAAATAGAACAAGGCAGGATAAGGCTTTCCGTGGCGTTTACCTTTTTCTGTAACTGTTACAGAAAAAGGTAAATGTCTCGTGCCTGCATGAAAAATTCCGCCATTGAAAAAAACTGTTGCATTATCAAACTACTTATAGGAAAATTGATTTAAATTTGTTAATTGAAAATCGGAAACCGTAAAATGGTAAACCCGGAAACCGGTAAGATTTAATCCTGCTGAAAGCGGGACATTCGAAAAACGTAAAACATTTAAGTCTTTACTACGATATTCGCTATTCGATTTACGATTTACAGATTTTTGACGATATTCGATTTACGATTTTCGGCATCACGGGAAACAAAAAGGGGCGGCATCACGGGGATCAATTAGCCATTTAAGGTCTCTTTTCGGCGGGGGAAATATCTACCTCCCTGGGGCCACAAAATTGAAAAACTGATATTTCAAGACCTGGCCCCATTGTTTTGTTCCTTCAGATGAATCGAGCGCGATAACCGGCCACACATTGGTCGTCAGTTGCGGGAAGCATATGATGCATTAATAAGTTTCCAAATAAAAACATAGGAGGAGATCGTGAAAGGACTTATTGTAGGATTTTTTATCTTTATATGTGCAGTAGTTATGTTGGTCGGTTCTCCCTCT
>JAPLKC010000060.1 GCA_026388255.1 Pseudomonadota bacterium
ATGTATCTTCGTCCCCTGCACCTTTTTTATGAAACAGGTGAAAATCCGGAAGGCACAAATCTTCATAATGAAGACATGTTAAGAACAAATACGGGGTTGGGATCAAAGGGGATTCGGGCAACAGGCCGTTTATCCTTGACAAAGAAGCTTTTGTGAACCTCTGACACAATGTTCCGCCATAACACAAATTTCATTTGGCCGCCCATAAAGTTTCATGCCTTTGCCCCGCTGTTCATTGTTGCTCTTGCGTGAAACCATGGGGACAGAAACCGGGTTTTCTATCAGCCTGCCCAATGTCAATCCAGCGAGATTTCCATTTTCATATTTTTCGACTGTAATGAAAATTTGGCGTCATTCCATGTTGCCGGACCCATTGTGCCCTTAGCATTATTAGAGAATGCATAAGCTTCCGTTGGCATACCGCCGGAATCCCTGTCGAATTTACCATTTCCGTTCGCATCATGATACAGCCTGATTGCGTATATTTTGTAGGGGAGACCCTCAAAAACACACTCGGCTCGTCCTCTTCTGATACTGACCGAGGATTTTCTGAAAGGTTTGTCTGCGCTCTTATAGCTGTCCTATGAATCGAAGAGAGAGATTCTTATTTGACCTGCGTTGTTTATTGTCCCCGTAACGATGACCTTGAGTTGGCCGGATTGTCCACCATGCTTCTGTTGGGCATAGCCGCGGGTAGACAAAACAGTCATGGACAGGACAAGGACAAAGTAAATGCTGCATGTCACCAATTTTATACATATTCCTTTTTTATTTAACTTTTGATGCAACATGTGATGCCTCCTTTTTAGCATTTGCGGGAGCACACTATCATGATCCGACCTCCTTGCTCCTTCTTGTCGCAATTGTAAGGCATATCCCCTGCGGGAGCTAAGAGTATAGGACGAAAGGAAAAAAGTGGTATAAAAGGGATAGGGGAAGACCGAAAAGGATGTTGTTCCAATTACGAAGCAAAGCGCTATCATCATCAGCTCCTCAACGTTCTGTTAAAAGTATGCATGTCTACATATCAAAATATTGTAATATCCTCGCACAAACTCACAGGCTCAATTTTTATCTCTTCGCACCTAATTATTACCCTTTTATCGGCTTACAGGTCTTTTTGTCGCCGCAGCATTGATGAAGTATAATCGGTCATGTATAAATATCGCATGACCCTGAAGAGAAACTTGCAAAAGATGGTTTCCAGCCAATATCGGGTTGTTCAAGGCTCTCGAAAAGGAGGAATGGGATGGCTTTAATAGAGATGAAAAGCATAAAGAAGGATTATGTCCTGGGTGAAACAATCGTGCATGCCCTGCGGGGGATTGACTTGCAGATAGATAAGGGAGAATTTGTTGCCATATGGGGGCCTTCCGGCTCAGGCAAGACAACGCTTCTCAATCTTATCGGTGCCATTGATGAACCATCAGAGGGAGATGTGACTATTGCCGGCAGGAACGTCCATTCTTTATCCGATAACCAGAGAAGCGAACTTCGCAATGAAACGATCGGCTACATTTTCCAGGGCTTTAACCTTGTCCCCGTGCTCTCCGCATTGGAGAATGTCATGCTTCCTCTCCAGATAAACGGCGCCTCTTCCAAAGAAGCAAAGGAGAAGGCTTTATACCGTCTTCAGGAAGTAGACCTTACTGAGTTTATTCATCACCGCCCTTCAAAAATGTCGGGAGGACAACAACAGCGGGTGGCTATCGCGCGGGCGCTCGTAAATGATCCTTCCTTAGTGATTGCTGATGAGCCTACAGCCAATCTTGATTCGGAAACAGCCCGCATGATTATTTCCGTTATGAGAGACTTAAATGAAAAGGACGCTATTACCTTTATCTTCTCAACCCACGACCAGCGTTTACTGGATCGTGTAAAACGGCTCGTGCGTCTCGAAGACGGGCGGATTATCGATGGAGGGCAGTTATGATGAAATGGATGAAACTGGCCTTACGCAATATCATGAGAAACAAACGCCGTTCCCTTGTTACACTCCTTGCCATAGCTGTGGGCTTTGCTGCTATAAGTCTCTTCCGGGGATACACAAGCAACATGTACTCGGGGCTTAAGATAATGGCAATCCGGGGCGAGGGCCTTGGTCATCTCACAATCTTTAAGGCAGGATGGTTGGAGAAAGGAAAACTGGACCCGGAAAAGTACATGTTTTCAAAATCAGAGATCGAAAAAATATCAAAGCTTGTTGGCGATCAAGGCGGAGTTGTTCTGGCAACGCCTCAGATCAATCTGTCCGGTATTGTATCAAACGGGACTGTCTCCACAATATTCATAGCTCAAGGGGTTGTTCCTCAGGACGACAGGACTATCAAGGGATCCTGGGCAGCTTTTAGACCGATCAAAGGCGAAGGACTTAACGAACAGAAATCATACGGAGTGGAAATGTCCCAGGACCTGGCCAGGTTTCTAAACCTGACGCCGGGTAAAGACGGGGTAGTTATGGCTCCTACCCTTGGCGGTCAGATGAACGCTCTCGATTTAAATGTATCAGGCGTATATGATACAGGTTCTGACGCTACCAATGACAAATATATGCGGCTCCCCTTCAGTTTTGCCCAGTCCCTTCTGGACACGGAGAAGGCTGACAGAATTGTGGTTCTCCTGGAAGACACCGAAAAAACCGAAAAGATGCGCGCGCTGCTCCTTGCCAAACTTACAGGCGCAGGCATTGTCTGTGAGATAAAGACATGGAACGAACTATCCCTTTTCTATTCCAAGGTAAGAGGGATGATCGATATGATGTTTCTCTTCATATTCTGTATTGTACTTGTAATTGTGGTAATGAGCACTGTCAATACCATGGGTATGGCAGTACTTGAGAGAACGAGAGAGATCGGGACACTTCGGGCTTTGGGACTTAAAAGAAGAGGCATATCAATACTTTTTGCAATGGAGGGAGGTTTTCTGGGTCTTCTTGGCAGCCTCATAGGAGCCGTTCTGCACACATGTGTATGGGCTGTTATTCGCACTATAGGCCCTACTTACACACCTCCCGGCATATCGACTCCTGTGCCGCTGACGGTAAACTTTGTGCCTCAAGCCCTTGTCCTGCTCTCGATCTGCCTTATTATACTTTCCCTGATTGCGGCAATTATGCCGGCGAAACGGGCAGCCAGACAGAACATTGTAAATGCCCTGGGGCATACTTAAGATATGTGAAGATAAAAACAAGAGGAGGAAAGATGAATTGTAAACAAGTTAGAACATACATAGTAATTCTCGAATGTGTCATAGCCCTTTCCTTAGGCTTTGTCCTTCCAGCAACATATGCCATGACTCCTGATGAGATACTCAGGAAATCCGATGAGGCCCGCGGCAATGCAGACGGCATAGAGTGGGAAATTGCCATGGATTCCATAGAATCCGGTCGTGAACAGCAAAGAACTCTTAAAGTCAGTGCACGCAGTTTCAATTCTTTGGCAGAATTTCTCGCCCCGGCTAATGTTAAGGGACAGAAGATGCTCATGGTGGATCGCAATATGTGGTTTGCAAAACCGGGTCTTTCAAAAGCCGTTCCCATCTCTCCAAGGCAGAAACTCCTTGGCGGCGCTGCTAATGGCGACATTGCTTCAACGAACTATGCCGGTGATTACAAGATCAGCCATGTCTCGGATGGCATGGCCAACAAAGAATCATGCTACCTCTTTGACCTTACGGCAATCGATAAGAAAGCTACCTATGACAGCATCAAGTACTGGATATCCAAAGAACGCTTAGTTGGAGTAAAGGCAGAATTTTATACGGTATCAGGAAAGATGTTCAAGACCGCTATCTTTGAATACAACAACAGTATCAGCGTTGAGGGTGAAGCTCGCCCATTCATCTCCAGAATGCTAATCACGAGCGCCATTATAAAGGAGGATGTAACTACCATGAACTTTAGGAAAGTTTCTTTCAGGAAAATCCCTGACTCGATGTTCAACTTGAACCTTCTGGTGAAGTAGGACTGACAGGATGAGACCTCGTGCTTCAATTCCCGTATGTTTATTTTCAGCAGCTTTAGTATTTATGGCAGTCTTGATATGGCCAGGAACAGGATTTGCCGACACAGATGCAGAACCAGTCAAAACAGGGAAAACCTTTGCCGAACAATTTGCCATGGAATTCAGAGTGCTCACATACGGAATTCTCCAGGAGCCTTCCTATTCCACGCAAAATCCGGGAAATAACTTCCTCCGGATGCCCCGTTATCTCGGCGATATGGAACTGAGGCCCGATCTGAGGTTCAACAGGGATTCTCTGGAGCTTATGGTCAAACCGAGAATGAGGCTTGAATACAGCGCCTGGACAGGCGCAGGAATGCGCGAGCAAGGGTCGAATTGGGATGATGACTGGTATATCAATGAGTGGCTGGCCCGGGTGAAGGTGCGGGAAAACCTTTTCGTCTCCTATGGACGTGAAAATCTTCAGTGGGGACCCTCTTTCCTTTTTTCTCCCTCGAATCCATTCTTCCCTGACAATGGCCGCCGTAACCCCTATCTTGAAGTGCCTGGTTCTGATTTTGCCCGGCTTGTCTGGATTCCAGGGAGTTCCTGGACTTTTTCTTTAATTGCCAATACTGAAGAGGGCCGCAGCAAACCTATCGGCCCCGACCCTTTTGAAAAAATATATGCTGCAAAGATCGATTATACGGGCAGGGAGAATTACGCCTCTCTGATCCTCTCTCATAAGGAACGTACAGGGAATACGATGGGTTTTATGGGTGGGTGGACCTTAACGGATGCTGTTCTTTTCTATGCAGAGGGCGCGATAATTGAGGGCAGCAGGTCCCTCTATCCGGAAAGAGAACGCTCTTTCTTTGGATCGTCCATGCAGCAGATCTATAAAGACAGCAATACTCTGAAACCGGTTATTCTTATAGGAGGTTCCTATACCTTTGAGTCAAAGGGAACCTTGACTTTGGAATATGCATATAACGGCCAGGGCTACAACGATGCTCAAGCGGATAGATATTATGCCCTGAGGCGCAGTGCGGCAAATGTCCTGGCCTCGGGCAACATGATGACAGGACTTTCGCAGATGACCCTTGGTCAAACCGCCAATACAGGACTCAAGTTTCTGCGAAGGAATTACCTATTGTTTCAATATTTACAGAACAATATCAAAAATGTTATTGACCTGACTCTGCGGTGGACTCAGAACCTCGATGACGCCTCTTGCCAATTTACAACGCTTGTGACATACTATCTTGGCAATCATATGGAACTATTTTCTGTGGGCACGATAAGCGGCGGCGGCAAAAATACGGAGTTTGGGAGCACCATTAATTATCAATTGATGACGGGGATAAAATACACCTTTTGAGACAGAAATGACGAACAAACTAAACACGGAACCATCAACAAGTCTTATGAGGAAACATCTTGATGCCAGACATATACTGCTGGATTACCTCTATACAATCATCATATCGGTTCTGATTGCCCTGTTTCTCACCATTGTCGGTATCTCAAAGCCGTTTCTGCCCAATCTTGTCATGTCCCTCTCCTTTGGGGTTTCAATTTGCACCCTTATTATTTTGCTGTTCCTGCTCTTTAATCCGGGACAGGGAAAGGCCCTGCCGATAGTTTTTATACTGGCAGCCGGTGTTATCGGCGGAAATATAATCGGTTCGCAAGCAGGTCCTTTCATCCTCCGACACTTCTTTTCTATCAACATCGATGTACTACAGGAGGGTCACCATCTTAAAACCGTTGTTATGGCGCTTGTTTTCGGCGGCGCAGCCACGTATTTCTTTTATTCCAGGGCACAGCTAAAATCTGTCAGCGAAGCTGCGGAAAAGGAAAGATTCAATCGTCTCACAAGTGAAAAGGCGGTTCTTGAGGGCAATCTGAGGCTGCTTCAGGCACAGATTGAGCCCCATTTTCTTTTTAACACTCTTTCCAATGTTTTAAGCCTCATAGATACAGAACCGGTCAAGGGTAAGTCCATGCTGATGGATCTCATCAGTTATCTCCGAACTTCTCTGTCAAGGACGTTGCCTGAAACAACTACACTGGGTCAGGAAATTGCAATGATCAAGGCATATCTCAATATTCAGCAAATCAGGATGGGCGAGAGACTGAGTTTTACTATCGATATTCCAGATACAATCAGGGAACATCCTTTTCCTCCCATGTTGCTTCAGCCTCTGGTTGAAAATGCTATAAAGCACGGACTTGAACCCAGCATTGATGGCGGAGAAATATTGATTAAGGCTATTGAAGTAAATAACCTGATAAGAGTAGCAGTCCTGGATACAGGCTCCGGGTTTTCTTCGGAAAACAAAACCGGGGTAGGCATCAGAAACGTGAGGGAGCGTATTAAATTACTCTATGGAGAAAAAGGACGTTTTATCATAGAAGAGAACAGACCGAATGGTGTAAGAGCTATCATTGAGGTGCCGAAGCATGATCTATAAGGCTATCATTGCCGATGATGAAAAAGAGTTGAGAATATATCTCAAATCAATGTTATCGGAGGTTTGGCCCGAACTTGTGATATGCGGCGAGGCTCAAAACGGCAGGGAAACCCTTGCATTAGTGGAATCATTGAAGCCTCAGATCGCCTTTCTTGACATCAAAATGCCAGGTTTTTCAGGTATGGAAGTGGCAAAGAGTATCGCAGGCATCAGCCGCATTGTATTTATCACTGCCTATGACCAGTATGCGGTAGAGGCTTTTGAGCGAGAAGCTGTTGATTATCTCTTAAAACCTGTATCAAAGGACAGACTGATTCAGACAGTTGAGCGCCTCAAGAATCAACTGAATGCCTCCGCTGAACCGCCGGGTGGACTTGCCGAAGTTGTTGAGCAGATTATCTCCAGGCTGCCGGACAGAAGGGGCACGGAATTTTTACGATGGATCAGAACACAGCATAAAGATACTATCCGCCTCATACCGGTAGAAGAGGTAGACTATTTCAGCGCCGAGGATAAATATACCCTGGTAATAACAAAAGAAGGTGAATCCCTTATCAAAAAGAGCATTAAGGAACTGGCACAGGAACTTGACCCCAGTCAATTCTGGCAGATACATCGGGGAACCATTGTAAATGTTGCCAGGATAGACAAGATGAGCCGTTCAATCACAGGACGGGGGATGCTGAAACTAAAAGAAAGACCTGAGTTGCTCACAGTAAGCCGCAACTACCTAAATCTCTTCAAACAGATGTAGAGGAGGGAAAGAGCATTCCGATCCAATCTGTTTCTGTTTTCGATGTTGTTTTTCTTTTGTATACACTATTTGGCTGAAAAAGAGGATAAAGCATCAACCACCATACCCCTGAATCGGTAACTATTTAGCTGAAATTGCAGGATAAATATATATTGATTTATGATGGTTTTAGTGTTACATAAAAGGTGAAATATATTGATAAAATGGAGGGTAACATGAATAAAGGTTTGATGATTTGCTGCGGTATTTTCTTTTTCCTCTTCGCGGCAATTTCGAGTGCTTCGGCTGTCGAGCTTACGGCAGATATAATGACAAAGGAAGGAAAGATAACAAGAAACGGCAAGATATATGTAAAGGGCAACAAGTGCCGTGTGGAAAAAGGAAGTACGCCCCTCTATACAATCGTCAGGGGAGACAAGAATCTCTTCTGGCAGGTCAACAACGCGGAAAAAACGTACATTAAGGCAGCGCTGACACCTGACATGAAGCCGACTATTGAGGAAAAGATATTTGGTGAGACCGGGAGAAAACTGGTCGGCACAGAGACAGTGAACGGCTACACTGCAAAGAAATATGAGGTAACCGCAACAAAGGGCAAAAAAACAGAAACCATTCAGCAGTGGTTTTCAGCAGAATATAATTTCCCCGTCAAAGTTGCTGGTTCAAACTGGATCGTGGAGTATAAAAATATCAAAAAAGGCAATGTTCCTGACGGTCTTTTTGAACTTGCTCCGGGTCTGATAGAGGATACCTCCGAAGTCCCTGATGTGCTCCATTAGCAGGAACAATAACCGATCATAGTGCTTATTACGGAAAGGCCGGAACCGGGTGTAATGTTCGCAGTACCGGCCTTTTTCTTTTTAGGTTGCAGGGAAGCAGAATATCAGGCAGGCATGTCCTGTCTTATCACATACAAAAAGGGGCTCATGTATGGGTGGCCAAATAAAACAAAGACACCATCTTAAGGCCATGATCTTTGCAGCGGCTTTTCTGGCCGTCGCAATATGGTTTATTATGTGGCTCAAAGATCAGTCCGCGCAGCAGCCGGTGCCGACCGAAAGGGCAGTATATGATGCAAAAATAACCGACTGGAAGAAGTACGGGACTGATCAGGATGGAGATCACTTCTACCGGTTTGATGAATCCGGTAAGGCATTTCCCGATGTCCTGAGTGTAAAAACCAAGCTCATCTACAGTAAAGAGGGGAAGAAGGCATATATCGAGAAACGCAAGGCGGCAAGACTTTCGGATCAGGGATTCGATGAGCTCAATTCAAGGACTGTCCTCTACGGACTAAACTGTGTCAGCAAGACAAGAGAATTCTGTATCCTGGAGGTATTTGAACTGACAAAGGATGGTAAAACCCTGGACTATGCCAAGGCAGGTTCATATAAAAACTGGAACCCGATTCCTCAGGGAACGGTTTATGATGATCTTCAACGTATCATATGTCCCGAAAAAAAGCAGTAGAGATTGATTGTGCAGTAAGAAATATTTACAGAAGCAATGGCTGTTTGGTGTCTTTAGTGAAAAATATTCAGACACCGTTATTTTAGGCATTGTTACGCCTTTTTTCTTTTATTGATCCAGCGGTAAATTCCAAATCCGATCAAAAGAATTCCAAACCCGATCCACACAAACTCATATATCAACATCATAATGACCTCCGGATATTTTCATATCTTATCATCTTTCCTTTTGAATTTATACCAATTCGGATTCAATCATATAACTTCGTTAACTTATCGCCACACTCCTCAATCACCGGGGCTCACGTCGCCCCCTACACCAGCAAAGCTGCCGGAGCCTGCGTCGGCTCGCCCCGCCTTGTTCTATGCCTGAATACGAATTGGTATTAAACAAAATGAGAGATAAAAAAGGGGCCCGAAGGCCCCTTTTTTCTGTATCATATTCTCTTAATCTATTGCCTTTGACCACAACCTGTCAATAAGCTCTTTTGACGGCGGTTTCGTCATAAAACTGACCAGGAAGTAAATAGCGCCGCAGCTTAAGACCAGGAACCACTCGTAGCTGCCCATACCATAGTCTGGCGGTTTCTTGTACAGAACAGACCAGCTTCCATAGCAGGTGAAGACAGTGCCCCAGATAACGCAGGCCATTGCGCCCCATTTCGTTGCCCCCTTCCAGAAGTATGAGATGGCAGTGACGAAGAAGAAGACTGCGCCCAAACCCATGGCCGCCATACCCATAAAGATGGAGAGGAGTGGAGGCGGTTTGACAAGGACGAAGTAGAACGGCAGAAAGAGGAAGAGCGCGATGAGGAAGTACCCGAGATAGAGCATGGACTTATCCGATGACTTTGGC
>JAPLKC010000061.1 GCA_026388255.1 Pseudomonadota bacterium
ATCTCTCGCAGTTCAAATCAATTAATCAGGAGGTAGTTACATGAAAACTTTTACAAAGGCGTACATACCCTACAATGGCTACTATTCAACACCATTCAGCCGCTGGCAGGGAAGCATGCAGAATGAAAATGCAATTGAGTTAGGCGCCAAAACAGCAAGAAGGTGGTTTCTGGAGAAGAAGAAGATCGATCCGGGCATACTGGACTATCTGTATTTCGGCATTACCATCCATCAGCATCACCTGTTCTACAGCCATAACTGGGCAGCAGGCATGCTTACAGACAATAAGAAGTTCCTGCCCGGCCTCATGGTCAGCCAGGCCTGCACCACATCTACAACAATCCTCAATCTCGCTGCGCTTGCCATAGAACAGGGAGCTTTTAATGTGGCCTTCGGCCTCATGACTGACCGCTGCTCCAATGGTGCACACACCGTATGGCCGAACCCCATGGGCCCAGGAGGCGAGGTAATAGCAGAAAACTGGCTTATGGACAACTTCAACAGCGATCCCAATGTATTTCCTCCTTTAAAGATGGTTCAGACTGCCGAAAAGGTAGCAGCAGAGGTAGGGATCACCAAAGAAGAATGCGATGCAGTGGTTTTAAGACGCTATGAGCAGTATCAGATGGCGCTGGCTAATGACCGTGCTTTCCAGAAACGTTACATGTTCCCCGCAGAGGTAAAGCTCTCCAAGAAACAGACTAAATTGATAGAGACGGATGAAGGCGTAACCCCTACTACAGCAGAAGGTCTGGCCAAGCTCGGACCGGCTGAAAAGGGAGGAGTCCACAGCTTCGGCGCACAAACATTCCCTGCCGACGGTAACTGCGGTTTTATCGTCACTAACCGTGATATGGCAAAAGAACTGAGCGCTGATCCGGGTATTGAAATCCAGGTTATATCTTTCGGTTTCTCCCGTGTCGCACCGGGCTTTATGGCTGCAGCCCCTGTACCTGCTTCAGAGATGGCCCTTGCCAATGCAGGCTTAAAAATTACCGATATGAAGGCTATTAAGAGCCACAACCCCTTTGCAACAAACGACCTCAACTTCGCAAAAAAAATGGGTATAGATGTCATGGCTATGAACAACTACGGAAGTTCCCTGATATACGGACACCCCCAGGCTCCAACAGCAGGCAGGATCATTGCCGAGATGCTGGAAGAGATGGCTATCCTTGGCGGAGGCTATTGTCTCTGGACCGGTTGTGCTGCAGGCGATACCGGCGCTTCCATGATCTTTAAGGTAGGCTAAAATCGAAATGTAAGAGGATGAGCCGGAAACTACTACCGGCTTATCCTCTTCCCCACTCTGGCCATTCCTCGTTGAGGGGAACGGCCTTTTTTATTTTCATTTCTTGACAAGAATAAAAGGGATTTCTTATAATGTGTGAAAATTTTTTATCCATTTGGAGGGTTTATGTGGGACAATTTGACCATTAATGAGGTTGTGGAATATGCAAAAGATCCTTACCCATCCATACGAAAATGGATAAAAGATAAGGGGAAAAAGGTAGTTGGCAGTACCTTTGCTGATGTCCCCGAAGAGGTGATACATGCATTCGGCTTTTTACCTGTTACAATTATGGGTACAAACAAACCGCTGAAAAAAGCTCCAAGCCACCTACCGGACAACGCATGTTCCCTGGCAAGAAGCAACCTTGAGCTTGTATTGAGTTATGAGGGTGACCTTTTTGATGGTTTTGTTCTACCGCAGGTCTGTGATACCACCCAACACCTATCCGATATCTGGAGGATAAACTTTCCGGACAAATATGTG
Source organism: Pseudomonadota bacterium (assembly GCA_026388255.1). NCBI lineage: Bacteria > Pseudomonadati > Pseudomonadota > Pseudomonadota bacterium. Next base: position 1,778 of record JAPLKC010000061.1, read on the forward strand.
GAAAGTTATCTTGCGCCACGTCAGGCTGATAGACCAAGTGCGCGGTACTGGGTAAAGGAGGAGATCGAAAGGATCATATCATCACTATCCGGTTGGTCAGGAAAAAAGATTGTAGAAGAAGACTTGTGGGAAGCTATTAAAATACATAATGAAAATAAGACCCTTCTAAAAGAGATATACGAGATTAAAAAGAAAAATCCGGCAGCCTTAACCAATAAAGAACTCTTCGCCTTAATGAAACTATCACAGCAGGTTGACAAGGCAGAGTTGAACCAGAGCTTAAAGAAGATAAAAAATAGTTTGCAGTCCGGTAAGAACAATGGGTATACCGATGTAATCCTTGTAGGCATTACCTGTGATCCTCCTGAGATATACGACCTCTTTGACGAGGTTAGACTCAACATCGTCGGGGATACTCTTCTTGTAGGGACACGTTATATCCAGGGCATTGTCCCGACTAACGGAAATCCTATCGATGCCCTCACGGAAAGGCACTTCAGAAGAGGGTTCTTCTCGCCGATACACGATAATGTTTACAAGAATTTCGAAGAAGTGAAAGCGCTCTATAAAGAGACGCAGGCAAGGGCTGTTATATATGTGCATATTGAGTTTTGTGAATCTCAGGAATACGACCTGCCTGACCTCAAGAGAATGATAAAGAATGAAGGCATATTGATGCACACGTTAGATACGGAATACCAGACATTGTCTCTTTCCCATGTAAGGACAAGACTTCAGGCATTCTTTGAGTCCTTAAAAGGAGGATCATTATGAACCTAACATCCAAACAGATGTCAAAGAAGATTACCGACGAATATATGGACGATGCATTTCACGCCCATGAAAAAGGTAAACTTATCGGTTATTCAACAGCAATATCACCGGTTGAACTTTTTGTTGCCCACGACATTATCCCTATCTACCCGGAGAATCACGCTGTGGCAAACCTCACGGCAAAAAAAGGCGCCGAGCTTTGTTCCGTAGTTGAGAGTATGGGTTACACAAACCATTTATGTGCCTACGCAAGAAGCGATCTGGCCTACAGAAAAACAGGAATAACAGTCACCAAGGGCATCCCTGAACCTGATCTCTTTCTTGCATGTAATGCCCAGTGCTTTACACTTACAAAATGGTTCCAGGTGCTTGCCAGAAAAGGCAACCTGCCCGTATTTGTCTTTGACACCCCGGAACACGTTATGGATAGCAACACCCGGAAGGAGATCGTAAAATACTGTGTGCTTCAGCTTAAAGAACTAATCAGTTTTCTTGAAGAAGTAACAAAAAGAAAGTTTGATTACGACAGACTCAAAGAGGTGATGAAATATTCTGCCGAGTCAAGCATACTCTATAAAAAATTCCTTGATATGGCTCAATATAAGCCATCCCCCATCAGCATCTTTGATGCCCTCATAGGCATGGCAATTGCTGTGTACCGGAGAGGCACCCAGGAATGTGTTGATTACTATCAGACCCTTTGTGATGAGATTCAGGCAAAGGTTGATCAGGGGATTGGCGTACTTCCGAAAGAAAAAGAAAAGTACCGCCTATACTGGGAAAACCTCCCTGTATGGTTTAAATTCAGCGATCATGCAAAGCTTCTTGGATCATACGGCGGTGTCATTCTGACATCTCTTTATGTTCATGCGTGGAGCTTTGAGTTCGATCTTGACAAAGACCCGCTCGTTACCCTCGCTGAGAATTACGTGTCGCGCTTCTCGAATTCCACTATTGAGGATAGAGCAGATATGGCAACAGAACTCTTCAAGAAATATTCGATGAACGGCATGATTATGTTTATGAATAGAAGCTGCAAGGCAGTCTCCTTTGCAGTACCAACACTGAAAGAGATCCTTACCAAAAGAACCGGTATACCTGCACTTGTATTCGAGAGCGACATGGGTGACCAGAGGTTCTATTCGGAAACCCAGATCAGAACGAGGATTGAAGCATATTTCGAGACACTGGATAGGCTACAGCCTTAAAGCTCTTAGCAAATTAGCTACTCAGCATTAGATCTGGAAGTATGGTAAGAACGTTTATTGCCTTAAGAAACCCGGGTTTTTCAACTGCTCCCTTAAAGAATCCCTTGAGTAAAACTTCGAGGAATTTTAACGATGAAAGGATAGATCAGACAAGGGTTAATCCAACATCCCCTAAATATACAAATCCAGATATACTTCATCGCCGTCTTCTATATGAAGCGCATCTTTCAGATGTATTGACGCAACAACTTCGAGGAGCCTTTCATCATAGTTTTCAACAAGGGGAATGACAACTCCACATTCATATTTGTCATTTATTAGGCCCTTTATCAGGACGGCATCACAAAAACCTTCTGTCTGATGAACAAGCCTTTCCGTAGCCCTCTCTTTTAGAATACCCTGCGCCTGCGCATCATTAAGCGTTATATTCAACGTGCCCTGAAAGGGTTGGAATTTGAGCTTTTCATATAGCTGCCGGTTTACCCAGTCGATAGCAAGAAATTCCTTAGATTCGCCTATACCTTTGACTACTTTGCCTTTTATTTTCATTTTTTCGGGACGTTAATACCCTATGCCTCGTCCTGGCTCCCCCATCTCCTAAACAGCTTTGCATCAATAGAAAACATGTCGAGCACCTTCCCGACGGTCTGGCTTATTATATCATCAATGGTTTTTGGCATATGATAGAAGGCAGGAACAGGGGGCATAATAATACCGCCCATCCGGGTCACCTTCAGCATCAACTCAAGGTGCCCCTCATGTAAAGGCGTCTCTCTCACAAGGAGCAAAAGCTTTCTACGCTCTTTAAGCGTTACATCTGCCGCTCTAACAAGGAGATTATAGTTGAAGGAATTTGCGATTGCAGATAGCGTCTTTATTGTACAGGGGGCAATAATCATGCCATCCACCTTAAAGGAACCACTCGCAATCGCCGCTCCGATATCATCAACATCGTATACTACATCTGCTAAGGATTCCAGGGATTGTACATTGTATTCCGTCTCAATTTCCAGATTTTTCACTGCAGACTCTGTGATCACAAGGTGCGTTTCTACCCCCGCCTCACGGAGGGATTTTAACGTCCTTGCCCCGTATACAACACCGGTTGCCCCTGTTATCCCGACAATAAGCTTACTCATTTATTACCCCCGGCGAGATTTACGATCCTTTTTACCCTTTCGCTGTCCCCCTTTGCTACATGTGCCCGTTCTTTTATTGATTTTCCCTGAACCGTGGCGTTGATCCCTATTTTTGTAACTCCATCCCCTTTTTCAGCCTGAGGATCGATGGGCTGCCCCTGAAGGCCTTCCACAATAATGAAATCCTCACTTGGTGAACATCTCGTAATCAATGCCCATTCTACATCTCTTAAATCTTCGGGGTTTATGTCATCATCTACAATTACTGCCTTTTTAACCATAGGAAAGGAAAGTAAAAACGTGATCAAGCTGCGTATCTTATATTTTTCAGTACTTCCCACATTTACCACAACGGACGACCCGAATGTCTTCTGGATAAAGGTAATCCTCGATATAAAGGGGAAAAGTTTTTTTGCGTTCTCTTCAATGTGTGCGCTACTCACAAAGATAAGATACATATCGGCTTCAGGGCTAGTTGGCAGGAGCGCATGGTATATAGGAGAATCCTTATATGTTAACCTCTGTACCACTACGGTAGGTGTTTCTTTGAGCGTAAGGTAATAGCCGCTTATTTCTCCGAGGGGACCATCCTGCATACCTTTATCCGGACTCACATAACCCTCCAGATAAATTTCACTCTCTGCAGGCACATCAATCAATGAATCAAAAGATGAGATTACTTCAATTCCCTTACCTCGCAACCCTCCGGCAATCCCCATTTTATCAGCGCCCCAGGGCGCTTTTAATGCCATGGCAATGAAGAAGAGCGGGTCAACGCCAATTGATATCGTAACAGGCATTTTTATATGCCTTTCCTTATACTTTCGGTATATATCTCCAAGAGGCGGGTTGAGTAAGGTAGCTCCAAGCAGGTTTTTCCCGCGATACTCCATACGATGTACTCCACGTCCGATAAAACCGGAATCAGGATCAATTGAGGATATAATGCTCGTTGTGATAAACGGTGCAGAATCACCCTGATAATATTTCAGGATAGGCAGGAAATCAAGAAGATCCTTATTCCGGACATCTACAGTATTCAAATGCCCTGGTTTTACAGGCACCTTCTCATGGCTTCTCTTTACCCCTTCAAGAAAGGCCTCACCGGGGTTTGATGCGCCATCAAAGAAAACTTTAAATATATCCAAAGAAGGAACACAGTTTGCAACAAGCCTGCAACTGTAGCCCTCGATATTTTCAAAAAGAAGTATTTTTCTGCTGTCCGAGAGTTTCTCTATAAGCTCAGGTATGTCCTCTTTAGAAACCGGGTCCTTTATTTCAAGGACCCGGCTGTTTTCGCGCATTACTTCAATATATTCCCTGAGGGATTTTATCAACTCTACAGACCCTTGGGTATTGGAGATGTAAATTCAATTATCTCCATCGAGCAGGGCGTCGGGACAAGCTGTCCTCTGCCGAGTCTTATCCAGAGCTCTTCCTTATACTTTGCTGCGTCTTTGGATATTTTCACCTTTGCAAATGTTCCACGGTATTTATACTTTCCAGGCGTCAGGTCTCTGATGATTGCAACGCGCTCCTGTTCTGCCGGCATGTCTTTGAAATCTATATTTATATATGTATCCCATGTTGCCATAATATCCTCCTATTCCTTAAATCCATATGTTTTCCACTTTGCAAGAACTTTCTCCTGAATATCTTTCGGGTACACGTTGTCGAAGGATACTTTGATAGGTACATCTGAAGCTGACCAGTCAAGAGGGAAGGTACAGTCAAAGAGAACTTTACCGGCAACGCCGAGACGTCTTTCAGCCGGTGTTGCATAGGGGTTCAGCGGGGTGCCTACACCGAATTTCTCTATTCTTATGCCGTTAACCGGGTGGCATTTAGTGCTGAGTGCGTGAATCAACTCATCCTTATCGTAGATATCCGTTTTATCGTCAACAACTACAAGCATGTGGAACCAGGGACCCAGCTTGCTGCCGAAGCAAAGCTGACCGATCTGTGTAGCTATGTTTGCATAAGCAGGTTTTACGCCTACCACAACAAGGTGATGTGTTGATTCGGGAAGCATATATACGCCGGTTATGGGGATTCCCTGAGCGCGGAGCATTTTATCCATTTCCAGGCCAAGAGAAAATGATCTTAAAAGCTGACCTTCATCTGTAGGTATTCCCATATTGGACATAGCCATAATGGGATTCTTTCTCATGGTGATTGCCTTAACGTGATACACGGTTCTCGGTTCTCGGGGGCTTGTTCTGTAGCCGGTATATTCGCCGAAGGGAGCTTCATCAATCATAACGTTTGGTACAAGGACACCTTCGATGATGATTTCTGCGTGGGCCGGAACTAAGAGATCGCAGGTAACACACTTGGTTACTTCTACGGGCTCTCCCATAAGGAGGCTTGTAAACTCAGCTTCAGCAATACCTGCAGGAGCGCAGCTTGCGATTGCTGAAAGAGGATCGGGATTGACTACTACTGCAAAAGGCATAGGCTTATTTGCAGGCTGAAATTTGTTGTGCCACATTTTCCCCATATCAGAGAAGGGAAGTACGGGACCGACCATTGTCTTTTCATCAAAAGCCATCTGACGATACATACCCCAGTTCACGAAAGGAGTGTCAAGATCCTTGGCTACTACAAACTGCCATGTGCCTATGTATCTGCCGCCGTCACCATCATGAACCATGGGTGCAGGGAGATTTAATATGTTTGCATCATCGCCTGTCCATACGATTTCCTGGCAGGGTGCATTGGTGATGACTTTCGGTGCCATTGCCTTGCTTTCATCTGACGTTCTCTTCAGATATTCGGCTGACACCTCAGGAACTGTGCTATCCGGATCCATACCGAGTGCAATTGCCAGCCTTCTGTATGTAGCGATAGGCGCTCCAACGCATTCAAAACCGGGATAATCTTTAATGTTCTTAAAAAATACGGCCGGACCTTTCTTTTCGCATGTTCTCCGGACGATTGCGCCCATCTCAAGATCCCAATCAACTTCCTCGTTTACTTCTATGGCATCGCCTGTTTTTATGCATGCTTCTATAAATGCCCTGTTGTCTTTGTAATACTTATGAGCCATCTGTTCCTCCATCAAATTATTTAAACTTCTCTACGATCTGATCCCACTTGCCTTGCGCCTCAAGGATAAACTGGGCCATTTCCCTTACAACACCCTTTCCGCCGCCGGCGGACGTCACTAAATCAGCAATCGATATTGCTTCCTGTGAAGCATCTGAAGGTGCTACGGATAACCCTACCCGTTTCATAACTGCAAGGTCTATCATCTCGTCGCCTGCATAACATATGTCCTCATCTTTTAAGCCTGATTCCTGCTCAAACTGTTCAACCCTTCCCATTTTTGCACCCTGGCCCCAGCGTCTTTCAGGCGGAATTCCATAGATGCCTGCCATCTGCTCATCTGCACGTGATATCTTTGTTGTGAGAAGTGAAACAGATATACCTGCTTCTGTAAGAAGCCTGACTCCAAGCCTGTCATGGAGAGAGAAAAGCTCAGACTTTATCCCCTCCTGTGTATAGTACAGGGTATTGTCCGTCATTATCCCATGGATATCAAGGATGACAAATTTAACCTTTTTTGCTTTTTCGATCGCCTCTGCTCTATTCATCGCATCGCCTCCTCTATTTGTAACCCATTTTGGTTACTTTCTCTACCCATGCATCCCATTTGTCCATGGCCCTCATTACAACTTCACATATTTCTCTCATGGCGCCCCTACCGCCTGCAGCTTTGGTAATGTAACAGGCAAGGGCCTTTACCTCATCAATGGCATCTGCCGTTGCTATGGGAAAACCAACTCTTTCCATGGGGGCAATATCAGTAAGTTCACAACCCAGATAGCCTATCTCTTCATCTGTTATGTTCATCTCCTTCTTAAGCTCTTCAATCTTGGCCCACTTATCTGTCACACTATAGTAGAACTTATCAAGCTTCAGTTCCTTGGCCCTGAAAAGGCCTTCTCCGTCTATGGATGTTGTGTCGAGAAAAGCAATACCGATTCCATTTGCGGTAAAGGAAAGATCCGCAAACCCGTCCATATGCCAGAAACCGTATCGCCTGTTTCCCTCTATATCACAAAAAATGTTGTTCGCAGTCAATACGCCATGAATATCATGGCAAAAAAGTTTAATTTTTTTAGCCCTTTCCTTTGCATCATTCAAATCTTTTTCGAATGCCATTTTACCTCCTTTTAGTCAATTACCGGGGCTTACGCCTATCCCGTAAGAGGGTCGCCCCCTCTCGCATACTTTTCATGCTAAAAGAAACATCTTAAAAACCGGGGCAGGTATCTACACATACATAGCATATAAACTTGTAGACCCTCGCTCGTAAGCTCGCTGATTAGTCTATACCGTACTCATTCCACCTGGATTTCACTTTATCCATTATGCTTTCTGTAAGCTTGATCTCTGTGGGTTTGATTTTCCAATCGTACGGTATGGTTGCATCCATGATGATCCGCGATGTGAGGAACTTGTTATCATCCTCTGCAAGTGCCGGGTCGAGAGGGGTTGACCTGCCTCTGTTTATAATCTGCGTGCCCCTTGCAGGATTATAGCGGACGCCCAATGCCCACCAGACCCTCGGGAGATCATCTGCTTCGATATCATCGTCAACAATAATAATACCTTTTACTCCATAAGAACCTGTATTGCTTGCAATCACCGCTGCGCCCACCTGATCCGCATGGCCCGGATACATCTGCTGAACAGAAACAACCACCCAGAAACGTCCCGAAGCTTCCGGCATCGTATATACTGACTTGATACCAGGGATTTGCATCTTGTCCAGATCCATCCATAAACTTGCGTTCCGAGCAAAGGCATAGAGCATGTGCTGGTCTCCTACGGGCCTGCCCACGCTGGTTTCCCAAAGTACCGGTTTGTTTCTGTAGTATACACGTTTGACATCCAAAGCCGGTTTGGGAATAGGCTTAATGAGTTCTTCCGTGTAGTAGCCTGTATACTCGCCAAAGGGTCCTTCATTTCTCAGTTTAGTAGGATCAATCTCACCTTCCAGCACAATCTCTGCAGCCGCAGGAATCGGGAGGCCGAAGATCTGACTCCGCACCACATCCACAGGGGCTCCACGTAAGGTACTTACAACATCATACCCGCTTTTGGCTCCAGAAACTGTGGCAGCACTGGCAAAGATGTGTAAAGGATCGCCTCCTATAATCGCGCATGCAGGCATCTTTTTGCCCTGCTTCGCATACTTTTTCATGATCCGGTCCGCTGTTTTCCCTTTTAGGATCTGTACACCGACGGTTTTATCATCGAGGATACCCATGCGGTATGTTCCAAGATTTACCTTACCCGTTTCCGGGTCCTGAATAACCATGAATACTGCGGTGCCGAAATAGCGTCCACCGTCAAGTTCATAAAATTTAGGAGATGGAAAGGCAAATGTATCTACCTTGTCGCCATCAACAATATTCTCAAAAATGGGGCCGTCTGTTACTTCCTTTGCAGGAATTACTTCCTTAACAGCAAGATTCACCCATTCTTTGGTAAGGTTAACGAGAGAAAGCTTTGGGTCTTTTCCCAGAATCATTGCCAGTCTCTGGGTAGTGCCAAATGCACCGGTTAAAACCGGGCTGTCATATCCCTTCACATTCTCAAACAGAAGCGCCGGGCCTGACTTCTCTTCTACAATCTTACAGATATGAGATATCTCCAACTCCCAGTCAACTTCCGCCTTGATCCTTTTTAATTGCCCTTCTTTCTCGCATAGAGATATAAAGCCCCGCAAATCCATAGTTACCTCCTTAACCTAATTTTTTGTTAATCTTACGTTAAATACTTGACATGTCAATTAATTTCTACTTATACTCTATAATAAAATATTATGTTTTCATATTCATTAAATTCTCTGATTGTTTTCTGTGCAGTCGCAAAGATGCGCAGCTTTTCTAAAGCAGCTAATATACTTTTTATGACACAGCCCGGGGTTTCCAACCACGTTGCACAGCTTGAGGCACAAACCGGGACTATGCTACTAAAAAGAGAAAAGGGCAAGTTTCAACTCACAAAAGAAGGAAAGATGGTCTTTAAGTATGCTGAGAAAATAGAGACAGTTGCAAGAGGACTGGAAAGTACCATCAAGGCCATAAAAAAAGATGCAAAACCTCTGTTAAAAATAGCTATAACACCGGTATACTCGAGGGTAATGATGCCCTTTATACTTGGCAGCTTTCAGAAAGCCTATCCCGATATTATGATAAAGCTTGATCTTGGAAATTCTGATGATATGCTAAAAACAGTGGTCAATATGCAAAATGATGTCGCGGTTTTAGCAAACCAAATGACGTCACAAAAGGTCTTTGCATTCCCTTTGTTAAAAGAGGAGCTTGTTCTTATAACATGCAACGATCATCCACTTTCTACAAAAGAATCTGTATCGCTCCAGGAAATAGCGGAATATCCCCTGGTTATAAGAGAGGAGGGTTCCTCCACAAGAAAAGTGGTCCTTTCAGCCCTTGAGTCAATGAAAATAACGCCTCCTGTTTTAATCGATGTGAGAAGCACGGAATTTATTAAAGAGTGGGTATCACAGGGCAAGGGTGTTTCTATCCTAATTAAAAGGGCAGTAATGGATGATGAGCGTAAATATTTGAAGGTAATACCCTTAAAGGAGAACTTATCACTAAAAGTATCGGTACTATTTTTAAAATCAAAGAAATATGATACATCAATTCAGAAGTTTGTGGATCACATAGCACATCTTAAGGCAGAATCCTATTTGCAGCAGTTAAAGAATACAATTATTCCGGCTTAAGATACAGATTTGGAAAGTTCTTTCACTATTCTTTCAGTTATTTCCTGACATATAGACCTGATCTTTTCAATACTTTCAATGGAGAGGTCATCCCAATGTATGCCAGCCACAACTACCGTATTCCTCCCAAGCCTGCGGGTAAGCTCTTCTGACAATGTCTTGGCTACCATATCTTCTTTGTGCCCTGTGTAAGTAAAAACCGAGCTGGTTGCCGCATTTTCTTGAGGATCTTTTAAACTCGGCCTTGCCTGGGCCATCCCTATAGCGCCTATATGGGGCCGCGTACCCCCATAGAGTATAACCAGACAATCATCATTAAGCTCATATACCACGGCAACAACCTCAAAACCATCCTGCTTCTCAGATATAATATGGGAGCTTAATTGGTGGGAAGATCCCTCTGTAGGATTATTATCGCTTTTCATAACAAAGTATCCCCTGCTTTTGTATCATCTTATGAAGCACTTTAACAGTTTTCCCGACAAAAACGGTTTTGCTTATTCTAAATTTTCTCTTTTACGCAATCTGCCCAAGAAGCTGCTTAACGACGCTTCTTGGGCAGATAAATATATCCTTTTAAATGACCCTTACTCTTTAGGCGGTTTTGGCTCTGTTAAAGGCCAGAAATTGAAAAACCCCGTATACGATGCAATAACTGGAAATGTAAAACCAAGAAGTGCAGTTGCAATCCAGAGTTCCTGCACATAACCGGTAGCGCCTCCAGGAGGCAAAGGACCGGCAATAAGAACGCTGAACCACAGATAGAGATAGTACATCACAACTGCGAGAATAATATTGAGGACAATCAGGACAATCCCCTTCCCGGGTTGTTTCATGGTCTGCACAGGAGCGGTCTGAAACAGAAGGAGCATGATAAACTCTCCGAAGATTAAGCAGATAGGTACTTTCAGACTGAATTGGAACACATCCATACCCATGTTATCTACAAAGATCATTTTGATTATATATGCTATTATACATACAACGATGCTGACCACAATACCCCAGATGGGCTGTTTACCGAATGCAGGAGCCTTCGGCGGGATAAGGCTTATGGGCCAGAAATCGAGTTCAACCCATGCCAGAATCACGGCAAGGCATGTGAGAAAGAAAGCTAAACTCGAAAAAGCATTGAATGCTCCGCTTGGAGGTGCAACAGCAGCATAGAAGGGTGCGCCCTTCATGAAATCAAAATTAAAGCATGTAATAAAAAGTATATAGGCTAATGCATAGGAGACGATAAGAGTGCCGAAACCAACGAATGCCGGGTGATCACCCTTAATACCTGCTGCAGGCCAGCATCCCCACACAAAAACGCACCAAAAAGTCATGATAACCGTCATAATCGTGAAGAATATGAGAGGCGGTGTGGGCGGTGTTACAAAGCCTC
>JAPLKC010000062.1 GCA_026388255.1 Pseudomonadota bacterium
CATCCCAATACCGCGACTTCTCTCAATAACCTGGCAGCGCTCTACGACTCAACTGGCCGCTATACGGAAGCAGAAACCCTCTATAAACGGTCACTGGCGATCCATGAGAAAGTCTTTGGCCCCGAGCACCCTTCTACTGCCACTTCCCTCAATAATTTGGCAGGGCTTTATGGCTCAACCGGCCGCTATTCTGAAGCAGAACCCCTCTATAAGAGGGCACTGGTAATCGATGAGAAGGCCCTGGGTTCCGAGCATCATTCTACTGCCACTTCTCTCAATAATTTGGCAGCGCTCTACCGCTCAACCGGCCGCTATACGGAAGCAGAGCCCCTCTTTAAGAGGTCACTCACAATCCGGGAAAAAGCCCTCGGTCCCGATCATCCTGATACAGCCCAATCCCTCAATAATCTAGCGTTATTCTACCAGGAAACCGCCCGTTATGTGGAAGCAGAACCCCTTCATAAGCGGTCACTGGTAATATGTGAGAAAGCCCTTGGCCCCGACCATCCCGATACCGCCACTTCCCTCAATAACTTGGCAATGCTCTATCTTGATTCAGGTCGACTCGACAAGGGATACGCAATATTAAAGAAACAGAATAGTTCAGCGGGCCTCGGTAAATACTATCTCCTTAGAAAGGACTATGTTAATGCACAGAGGGAGTTTGCCCGATCCCTTTCCCATACAAGAAATACCGGACAGCCTCACTTCCTCATTGCCTCCCTTACCGGCATTGGCCTCTCTTATGAAGGTACGGGTGATTACGCCAAGGCCAAGGAACACTTCCATGAAGCCATAAACCTCACCGAATCCCAGTGGCGGACCCTATCCCCTGAGGCAAAGAAAAACTTCCTTACCGCACAGACGGGTGCAGGCTTTACCCGTATGGATGCTTACGAAGGTCTCATCCGTGTCCTCCTTAAAGAGAAGGGCTACGGATACGGAAAAACATCCCTTGCTGTCGCCGAGAGCGTTAAGGGCAGACTATTTCTTGAGATGCTCGCCACCCGTGAGATACGGGGGCAGACAAAGGAAGCTGATGATGTCCTCCAAAAAGATAGAGAGTATCAGCGCTCCCTCATGAGCCTCAAAAAACAGCTCGAAGTGATGGAGACAAAGGCACGGGGCGTATCCCCCGGTACAGTAGAAAACCTGAGGAGCAGTTTTTCACAGAAAGAAAAAGAATACTCCACCTTCATCGAAGAAGTGAAACTGCAAGGTGGAGAACTTGCCTCCCTCATCACCGCTGACCCCATAGGTATACCGGCTCTCCAGTCCCTCCTTGACCCCTCAACGACTCTTCTCGAATACTTTACGGGTAAAGAGGCTACCTATGCATGGCTTATCACAAAGAACAACATCAAGGCCTATGAGATACCCATAACAGAGAAAGACCTGAAAGAGAAGGTGGATACCCTCCTTTTACCCAACATATCCAACAAATCCCGGCGACCCATGCCGGTAATGGTTGCAGTCCCCTCATCAGCTAATGTTGATACCACCCCGGAAGAAAGGGAACGGAACAGACGTTACTTTACAGAAGCAGGACAGGCATTCTACCGGGATATCCTCTCCCCTGTTGAAAAAGACATTAAAACCACCAATCTCATCATTGTCCCCCACGGCGTCCTCCACAAGGTACCCTTTGCTGCCCTGTCGGACGGCAAGGGCTATCTTGTAGACAAATATTCCATTTCTATCCTTCCTTCAGCGAGTGTATTGGAATACGTGGTAAAGAAGAGAAAACCCTTCCTGGGCACGATCCTCACCCTTGCAAACCCGTCAACAGACTATGTCCCACTGGGTTTTGCAGAGAAAGAAGGAGAAACCATTTCAAAACTCTTTACTACCAGTGAGGTCTATACCAGGAACAGGGCTACGGAGACCCTGGCAAAAGACAAATCCACCTCCTTTAATGTCATCCACTTTGCCTCCCACGGTCAGTTCAATGAGAGACAACCACTCCAATCCGGTCTTATCCTTGCCAAAGACACCCAGAATGACGGTTATCTTCAGGTACATGAGATATTCTCAATGAACCTTGCCAATGCCAACCTTGTAACCTTATCAGCCTGTGAGACAGCCCTTGCAAAGGTTCAGGGTGGAGATGACCTTGTCGGTTTATCCCGTGGATTCATCTATGCCGGTACTCCCTCGCTCCTTGCCACCCTCTGGGAGGTAGATGATCAATCAACTTCCATCATCATGGAGAGCTTCTATAAGAACTGGCTCAAAGGGATGACCAAGCCGGAAGCCCTCCGTCAGGCACAGATTGCCTTAAAGAAGATGCCTCAATATGCTCACCCATACTACTGGGCAGCATTTGAGATGATAGGGGATTGGCAGTGAAACTTTTTTGCTCCATTTCAGTCCTTTTGTATGTTGTTAAAAATACAAAAGGAGGACAGGAAAATGGGAGCGAACATTATAGTATGTACTTTGATTATGTGGGGATTAACGGCAGTTGCTGTGATGCCTTTGGCAAGGCTACTCTTTAAAAATGCCCTTGTCGGCAACAGCGAGCTTGTAACGGAAGGAGGAAGCCAATTGGCGGTGACGGACGAACTCATCACAGAGCATAGCAAGCTTTATACCGTGAAGTTCATCCAGGCGGATGTGATTGTTATGGGCATTGCCGGATTTGTTGCAGGACTTGCAGGCTTTCCTCTTATCGGTTTTGCATGGAAGGCAAAAGCGTGGCCCGGACTTATTGCCCTTATTGCAGCGAGCTTTATAGGATGTCGTCTTGCCGGTCACCCGGGTATCTTCTAATTGAGGAGGGCGCCATGCGAAAGACTTTAATGATACTCATAGATATATTCATTCTGGCCGGTTTCCTCTGCATCCCTCATGCCCATGCATGGGGTGCGCGCAACAGCCTGACTTTTATAAATCACTCAGGTGATTTTGCCCTGGTGAAACTGATCGGCCCGACCAGGGATGAAGTAAAAATTTCAAACGGAAAGGAGCGAACAATACGCATTAATGAGGGACAATACGAGATTTTTGTCCGTTATGGCAATGGACCACACTATCGCTATGCAAAGGGAGAATCCTTTGTTATAGAAGGATCTTCCAATACATACACAGAGGCGTCTCTTACCCTCCATGGCGTTGTAAACGGGAATTATCGTACAGAAGACAGTTCAGAGGATGAATTCAATGGAAAATAGGGAATATAGTGGCAATGCTTATCCACAGATTACACAGATTATTTCCAAAAAGGACTCGACGTTAGAGGTTTGATCTGTGAAAATCTGTGCAATCTGTGGAAGAATGTTTTTATAAGGTGGTATGGTACGAAAGACAAACTGACATATATGAAAACAATTATGAATATCTGCGTAACCTCTGTATTTTGTCCATGGATGGTCTTTGTTTCATTTGCCTATTCGGAAGACTGCCGGCATGCTGTTGAGCTTTACAATAAAGGCACACTTTCAAAGGACTGTGTTGAGAAAGAGAACTATTTTCTTGAGGCCATACCTCTCTGTACTGATCCGGACGTGCTTTCAAAGCTTTACAACAATCTTGCCGATGTATATGAGACTGAGGGCGATCTTTCGAAAGCACTCGTTTATTACAAAAAGGCTATAGAAATAAACAAAGATCTCATAACCCCATATATGAGTGTGGGGGATATTTTTTCCAAGCTCGGCGATTATTTCAGCGCTTATGTAATGTATGATAAAGCGCTGAAAATAAATCCTGATGAGAAGGATGCCCGGAATGGCAAAGAGAAATCAGAAGAGGCATTCAAAAAAAAGATGGTCATTTACTTTGATAAAAACTCCTCTGAAATCCCGGATAACTATATCTATCGTTTACAGATCATAGGAGAGCTTTTAAAGAACAATCCTTCAACGGCAAGTATCAGAATTACAGGCCATACCTGCGACCTTGGCTCAAAGGCATATAACAGGAGGCTTTCCCGCAAAAGAGCAGAGGTTGTGGCAGAGTATTTGAAATTAAACTATCCCGTAAAGATTGAAACGCTTGTTGCTGCGGGAAAAGACAAGTTAAACCCCATCCTCCCTGACAAAGACGATGAATCACGTGTGCTTAACAGAAGGGTGGAGATACTATTAAAATGAACCGGGAGGGAACCTTGCGCAAAAATAATTACATAAAAACTGTTGTAATCGTTTTGTTATGTGCCTTCATTACCGGCTTTATTTTTGTAGCTCCGGTTATGTCTCAAAACCAAGACCTGGATGAGGCAAAAAGGCTCAACAGCGAGGCAATAAAGCTCTACCGGCAGGGCAAATATGGTGAGGCGATAAATCTTGCCAGAGAGGCACTTACAATCTACGAGAAAGCCCTCGGTCCTGATCATCCCAATACCGCGACTTCTCTCAATAACCTGGCAGCGCTCTACGACTCAACCGGCCGCTATTCTGAAGCAGAGCCCCTCTATAAACGGTCACTTGCAATGTGCGAGAAAGCCCTCGGTCCCGATCATCCTTCTACTGCCACTTCCCTCAATAACCTGGCATTCCTTTACCACTCAACTGGCCGCTATACGGAAGCAGAA
>JAPLKC010000063.1 GCA_026388255.1 Pseudomonadota bacterium
GGTCTTTTTCAAAGTTTCCGATACCGGCAGGGGCATTCCTGCAGAATATCTTGACAGACTCTTCGAACAATTCTTCCGTGTTCCGAAACAAAAAAAGGAAACCGGCGCAGGACTCGGTCTTGCCATTGTAAAGGAGATCGTGGAAGCACATGGCGGGACAATACGCGCAGAGAGTCTTGAGGGAAAAGGCAGCACCTTCATCTTTACCCTTAAAAGAACAGATCAAATCTCTAAAAAGGAGCATCATTCATGATCGATCTTGTTTACATCTTTATCACAATTGTTTTTTTCGGGCTCTGCGTACTCTATGCGGATGCCTGCGGGAGGTTTTAAAACATGGCTGACTTATTCGGAGCTTTTATAGGAATTATCCTGATCGGATATCTGCTTGCAACGGTCCTCCGACCTGAGAAATTTTAGAGGGGGCAAAGATATATGGACATTTTTGGATGGATTCAACTGACACTTTATATTGTTCTGCTCCTTGCCCTCACCAAACCGATGGGGCTCTACCTCGTCCGTGTACTCGATGCCGAGGGCAGGACCTTCCTCGATCCTGTTTTGCAGCCTGTGGAACGTCTGTTTTATCGTCTATTCCGCGTGGACCCGGGCAAAGAACAGGATTGGAAGCGTTATACCATATCGATGCTCTCCTTCAGCCTTGCGGGATTGCTGTTCACATATATCATCCTCCGGCTTCAGCATCTTCTGCCCCTTAATCCGCAGGGTTTCGGATCTGTCAACCCTGATCTGGCTTTTAATACGGCGGCCAGTTTTACCACCAATACAAACTGGCAGAATTACACTGGTGAGTCTACTCTCTCCTATTTTTCTCAAATGGTGGGGCTTACCTTCCATAATTTTGCCTCGGCAGCCGTGGGGATTGCTGTGGCCGCAGCCCTTGTGCGGGGCATTGCACGCCATTCCATGAAAACAATCGGCAATTTCTGGGTTGACCTGGTCAGGATAAATCTTTATCTGCTTTTGCCCATCTGCCTGGTTTTTGCTGTTTTCCTCGTATCGCAGGGTATGATCCAGAACTTCAAGACATACGAAAAAACGAGTCTTATCGAAACTGCTGTTGTCCAGACGGCCAGGCAAGATTTTGCCGGCAACGAGATGAAGGACGATAAGGGAAATGCAATAATGGAAACTCAGGAAGTCAGGGATCAGATCATTCCGCAGGGACCTGTTGCTTCTCAAGTGGCGATCAAGATGCTCGGAACGAATGGAGGCGGGTTTTTCAATGCCAATGCAGCGCACCCTTATGAGAATCCGACGCCTCTGTCCAATTTTCTCCAGATGCTGTCGATTTTTCTAATCCCCAGCGGCCTTACCTATTATCTCGGACACACGGTAAAAAAACAGCAGCATGGCTGGGCAGTCTGGAGCGCCATGGCAATACTTTTTATTGTTGCCGTTCTGGTCTGCTGGTCTGCTGAAAGTGCGGGCAACCCGAGGCTCCATGCATTAGGAATAGACCCTGTAAGCGGAAACATGGAGGGAAAGGAAATCCGTTTCGGCATCTTCAATTCCGCCCTTTTTGCCACGATTACTACCGATGCCTCCTGCGGTGCAGTCAACTCCATGCACGATTCTTTTACACCTCTCGGAGGGCTGGTTCCGCTGTTTAACATTCAACTGGGCGAGGTGGTCTTCGGCGGCGTGGGCGCAGGACTTTATGGAATGCTTGTCTTTGTGGTGCTGGCAGTATTTCTCACAGGTCTTATGGTGGGACGCACCCCTGAATATTTGGGAAAGAAGATCGACTCATATGATGTGAAAGTCTCTGTCCTGGCCCTACTCATACTGATTTTCAGCATCCTCGGGTTTTCTGCGTGGGCCATAGTCGGCAAATGGGGCCTTGCCGGCCTGAACAACAGCGGACCCCACGGTCTGACTGAGATACTCTATGCATATTCATCCGCCACAGGTAATAATGGAAGCGCCTTCGCGGGTTTAAGCGCCAATACTCCCTGGTACAACACGACATTGGGTCTTGCCATGCTTTTCGGGCGCTTTATCATGATCGTGCCTGTCATGGCCCTGGCAGGGAGCATGGCAAGGAAGAAGCTTATCCCTTCAACAGGAGGAAGTTTCCCCGTGTGGGGGGTTATGTTTACGCTAATTCTGGTGGGAACGGTTCTCATAGTGGGCGCTCTCACATTCCTGCCGACCCTTGCACTCGGTCCCATTGTGGAGCATTTTCTCATGATGAAAACTACCCTGTTGTACTAAAGGAGTAAAAACTATGGCTTTGAAAGCTCATTCTCTTTTTGACCGTGAGATCGTTATTCAGGCAACTGCCGATGCCTTCAGAAAACTGAATCCCCGGTCGCTGCTAAAAAATCCAGTCATATTTGTCACAGAAGTGGGGGCTGCCCTCACCACTCTGGCATTGTTTTTCAGGTCCGGCAATGAATCCTTCGGCTTTGTCCTTCAAGTATCGCTCTGGCTCTGGTTTACCGTGCTCTTTGCTAACTTTGCAGAAGCCATGGCTGAAGGGCGAGGCAAGGCCCAGGCCAACACCCTGCGAAAGACACGCACCCAAACCATGGCAAATTTGGTAAAGGCCGATGGTTTAACCCAACCGGTAGGGGCGAATCAATTACGAAAGAACGACCTCTTTATCGTGTCCGCCGGAGAAGTTATACCTGCCGATGGCGAAATTATTGAAGGCTTTGCTACTGTAGACGAATCCGCCATTACAGGCGAATCCGCCCCTGTCATACGGGAGTCAGGGGGTGATCGGAGCGCAGTTACCGGCGGCACACGGGTTCTCTCTGATTGGATTAAAGTCCGCGTCACTGCCAATCCCGGCGAGAGTTTTCTCGATCATATGATCAGCCTTGTGGAAGGTGCACAACGTCAGAAAACGCCGAACGAAATCGCTCTGACGATCCTTCTTTCGGCCCTGACAATTATCTTCATCGTTGTCGTTATGGCCTTGAAGCCCTTTGGTTTCTATTCGGGCATCGTCTTTTCTATCACCGTGCTTGTGGCACTGTTGGTCTGCTTGATTCCGACCACTATCGGCGGGCTATTAAGCGCCATCGGTATTGCAGGCATCGACCGGATGGTCCAGAAGAACGTTCTTGCCATGAGCGGCCGTGCTGTGGAAGCAGCAGGTGATGTAGATGTACTGCTTCTCGATAAAACCGGCACCATCACCCTGGGAGACCGTCAGGCAACAAACTTTATGCCGGCACCGGGAATTACAAAAGAGGAACTGGCAAATGGCGCACAACTTGCATCTCTGGCGGATGAAACACCTGAAGGCAGGAGTATCGTTGTTCTTGCGAAACAGTATGGCCTCAGGGGTCGCTCAATTTCCGAGATGCCCCATGCAAAATTCATCTCTTTTTCAGCACAGACAAGAATGAGCGGGGTAGATATCGACGACAGGCAAATACGAAAGGGCGCTTCTGATGTAATACGGTCTTTTGTCGGAGGCAGCGTTCCGATAGAGGTGCAGGATGCCGTTGATTTTATCTCACTCTCAGGAGGCACCCCTTTACTTGTTGCCGACGGGGAAAAGGTCCTTGGTGCTATACACCTCAAAGACATTGTGAAAGGCGGGCTTAAAGATCGTTTTGAACGGTTCAGAGCAATGGGAATAAAAACAGTTATGATTACCGGCGACAACAAACTTACCGCGGCTGCCATAGCAAAGGAAGCAGGTGTGGACGATTTTATCGCTGAAGCAAGGCCTGAAGACAAACTGGCATTAATTCGAAGGGAACAGGCAGCAGGACATCTTGTCGCCATGACCGGCGACGGCACGAATGATGCCCCTGCCCTTGCCCAGGCAGATGTGGGGATGGCCATGAATACGGGAACACAGGCTGCCAAGGAAGCGGGAAACATGGTGGACCTTGATTCGAATCCCACCAAGCTGATAGAGGTCGTGGAGATCGGCAAACAGATGCTCATTACCCGTGGAGCCCTGACAACCTTCAGTATCGCCAATGACGTGGCAAAATACTTTGCCATCATCCCGGCTATGCTGGTAACTGTTTTTCCTGTCATTGCACCGCTCAATA
>JAPLKC010000064.1:0-7103 GCA_026388255.1 Pseudomonadota bacterium
AATGATAATACGATCAGATATGAAAAAAACATCCGGGATATCATGGCTGATCATAACAGCGGTAAACCCGAATTTTTTTCTGTAATGGGTAATCATGCTCAGGATCATGTTCTTCCTGATGGGGTCCTGACCCGTAGTCGGTTCATCAAAGAGCACGATCTTGGGGTCCGTTACAAGTGCCCGCGCCAGGGCTACCCTTTTCTGCATGCCGCCCGATAGCTCGGAAGGATATTTATTAAGGGCTTCATTGAGTTCCAGGTCCTCAATCCTTTTCAATACCTTTTCTTCAATTTCTTTCTTGCTGAGGTCCATGGTCTGACGCAACGGGAAAGCAACATTATCGAAAACCGTCATGGAATCGAGGAGGGCATTATTCTGGAACAGGTAGGAGATGGTACTTTTGTATGCTGCACGTTCAGCTTTATTCATCTTGTCGATAGGCATCCCCTGAAAAAGAATGGCGCCTTCATCAGGATTGAGCAGGCCGATAATGTGTTTCAGGAATACGCTTTTTC
Source organism: Pseudomonadota bacterium (assembly GCA_026388255.1). Taxonomy (NCBI): domain Bacteria; kingdom Pseudomonadati; phylum Pseudomonadota; species Pseudomonadota bacterium. Next base: position 516 of record JAPLKC010000064.1, read on the forward strand.
CGGTTCCGCTCTTCCCGATGATCGTTGTAATCTGGTTTTCATAGATGCTCGCATTGACCTTGTTTAATACAATCTTATCATTGAACTGCTTTGTGACGTTTCTGAATTCTATCAAAGGCACATTTTCCACGGTCATCCTTACATAATAAAAGAGGTTACAACATAATCCGCAATAAGTATCATCACGCATGAGATTACCACAGCCGAGACTGTGGCAAGACCCACGGCCCTGGCCCCGTAACCGTCGCTCCGCATATGGCAGAAATAGCCCTGAAAACAACATGTGCATGAAACAATTACGGCAAAGACAAAGGCCTTAATAAAACCTCCCCTGACATCTACCATATTAATAGATGACTGTACCCGGTAAAAATATGTGCCTGCGTTTGTGCCAAGCAGGAGAACGCCCGTGAAATATCCTCCCAGTATCCCGATCAGGTCAAAAAATGATGTGAGCAGGGGGAAACTGATGATTGAAGCGGCGATCCTCGGGCTGATAAGATAACGAACTGGATCGATCCGCATGGAGTACAGGGCATCGATTTGCTCGGAGATACGCATGATGCCGATCTCTGCTGTCATGCCGGAGCCTGCCCTTGCAGTAATCATAATAGCCGTCAGAACCGGGCCCAATTCCCTGATAAGGGAAAGCGCTACGGCAGATCCAAGGGCGCCTACAGAGCCAAACTTCACCAGGGTGTAGAAAAGCTGCAGCCCCATGACCATGCCGGTGAAAAGACCTACGAGCATAACAATCAGGGATGACCTGGCACCGATATAATAAACCTGTTTTACTATCTCAATAAATTGCTTTTTACGGAAGATACTGAAAAAGGCCAGGGAAAAGAAAATAACCATTGCACCCATATTGCCCAACAGGCCCAATATCTTCTTGCCAGTATAAGAAAAAACAAGTGCTAAAGGATTATTATGTTCCGGTAAGGGTATTTCCGCCAAATCTCCTCCGCTGCCTTTTTTGAATATTTAAATTTATTGAATATTTTAACATATTCTTTCAACTGTGCAACTTTTTTCTACAAAATTCTCCAGTGGCCAGGTATTCTTTAGACATCTTGCCTTCCGGATTCATTCAAGCTTTTTCCAACAGAAGTCAGGGCACAATAAGACTTATCATCCTTCTTCGTACATAACCTCTTCTTCTTTTACCACTTCACCCTTGACAAAGGCCAAAAGTTCTTGCAGCACAGGGAGCACGTCTGTCCTGAACCTGCCGGCAACGAGGATATACATGATATCATCGCCAATCTTCAACTCCCCCTGGTTGATCCATGCCTTGATTTCTGCTATGCCGTCTTTTTTTTTCATTTCATTTACACAGGATTCAAGTTTTTCTTTGTCAAAGGACAGCTTCATCCCTTTTACAGGTTTTCCGTTCTTTGCAGTGGCCCTGACTACACCGTTATGAGCAAGCATCATGCCCAGGGCTTCCGGATCTGCATGCGCCTTTATTTCACGTATCCATTCGTCTATCATATTGAACCTCCTTTAAATTTTCTCTTTTTACCTGTATGGCAATATGAAAAAATATGGTGAGTATCAAAAAGCCCATACCGTATATCCCTATGCTTATCAATATTTCAGGCAATGTGGGCAAATAACCCGATATTTCTCCCAAAGGCGATGGGATAAAACCGGTTACAATAAGACCTATCCCCTTTTCAATCCAGACTGATACAATAACGGCAATACAGGCTGCGATTATAACATGCTCATTTCCGCGGGTTTTCTGGTTGACCAGGAGAAAGGCTGCTGTCCATGCAAGTATGATGGAAAACCACATCCAAAGGGTAAGCGAAGGCTGTCCGGGCAGACCAAAGAGGATACCATGAAAATATAGCACGTGCCCGGGAATATTGCCGTAGAAGACAGTAAACAACTCAACAAGAAAAAGAAATATATTTACGATCAGGGCATATGTGACAATCTGCATCATTTTTCTTATTGCCTCCTGACCGGCATCGAAGCCTGCTCTCTTTCTCACGATAATGCATATCAGGATAAGAAGCGCAGGGCCTGACGCAAAAGCCGATGCGAGGAATCTCGGGGCAAGGATGGCTGTTAACCAGAACGGACGGGCCGCAAGTCCTGCATATATGAATGCCGTTATCGTATGTATGCTTATTGCCCAGGGTATGGAAAGGATAATAAGAGGTTTTATCCATTGGGGTTGGGCTTCTGATTTACGTTCCGATTCAAGGCTCTGCCGGCCGATGATAAAATTCAGTATTAAATAAACAGACAGGGCAATCATATCCCAGAAGAGTATCGACTGGGGCGAAGGGTAAAGAAACACGTTAAATACACGGGCAGGCTCGCCAAGATCAACAAAAACAAAAAGCATGGCCATTATCACAGCAGATACTGCAAGAAATTCTCCCAGCACAGTGATGCCGGCAAATGCCTTGCAGTCGTGAAGGTAATAGGGCAGTATTACGATTATTGCCGATGCCGCAATACCTACGAGGAAGGTAAAATTTGCTATGTAGAGCCCCCATGAGACATTTCTTCCCATGCCGGTTATGCCCAGACCGTATTTCAACTGGAATATATAGCAGATAAAGCCGGCTAAGACAAAACCGGTGAGGACACTTATCCATGTCCAGTACGTTTTGCTCCCCTTAAGCGCTTTCTCGATCATGCAACCTCATATTTATTCGTTCACACTTCACAATCTGTTTCATACACGTTTAATACCGCCGCGGGCGGGTTAATCCTCACAGTAAATAATATACCACGGGTTCAGTGCCGAGGTATGCCCTGCGTTGGATGCTGTATCTCCTGCTCAACAGTGCTTTCACTTTTGATCGGGGCGCCCGGATATCCCCGAAAGTCAGTGCCTTTTGGCTGCAAGCCTCAACACAAGCCGGCATAAGACCCTTTGCCAGCCTCTCTTCGCAAAAATTGCACTTTTCAACAACACCTTTAGTTCTCGTTGGAAAACCCTCGTTTATGCTTTTAATAAAGGGTCTGGGATTTCTCCAGTTAAAACTCCTTGCACCATAGGGACATGCAGCCATACAGTACCTGCAGCCTATACACCTGTGATAATCCATCATCACAATCCCGTCTTCCCTCTTCCATGTCGCCTTTGTCGGGCATACCTTCACGCAGGGAGGATGCTCACAGTGATTGCACATGACAGGTACAGGAGCTTTCAGCAAAATCTCTTTCGTAAAAGCATGTGCCTGGTCCTTAAAGACATCTTTGTAGGGAGCGGTCCATATCCACTTGATCTCATCCTTCGGATTGCCGAAATCGGGTATGTTGTGGATGCGGGTACAGGCGTCTATGCAATCCCTGCAATTGTCCTTTTTTGAACATAAATTAAGATCGACCGCCATTGCCCATTTCTGTAATGCCAATGTTTCTGTTGGCAAACCGTCCTTTGCAAACACGGTTTTGGGCAACAAATCCGCAAGGGGTTGGAATGCCAATCCTGTGAAGGACAATCCGGCTAATTTTAGAAAACTTCTCCTATCCATCCTTCCTCTTTTGTTCATAATTCACAGCTACTTCAGTGAATAGTCAAAGGCATTAACTGTTCACTTACGACTATTCACTATTCACTACCTTCTTAGCATACGCCTGCGGCACATTATGGCAATCCCAGCAAACAGGTTTTACACCTGCATAGTCGTGGCACCTGTCGCAGAATTCAGCCTTGCTTGAATGACAGCCCATGCACGTACCTGTGAGACTTATTGTATAGGTCTTTCCGTCACGGCCCGTGTATGATTTTGTGCTTTCTCTGACTGCAACCTTTTTCCAGTAATTCAATAAATCCATGTGCCTGGCTTTCATATACTGCGCATCTTCTACACATTGTCTCGCATCTGTTGCTACCTTCAGATCAGGCACATATCCTGCCCTTCCGGTAAAGGCATTATACCAGAAAGGGCTCAGCATTATTATGAGAAATAGGATAATACCGGTGATTATCTTCCCTGTATCATACATCAATATTCATCCTTAGTCTTTTCACTCTTTACTCCAGAGGTTCTCCCCGCAGGTTTGTCGTCCTTTCCTTTTCTCCTTTCATAATAAGGGCGTTCCCCACAAGTTCATGGACACCACAGACTTCCACACCCGGCACCCAGTATTCAAGCAGCGGCGGCAAAGAAGCCTTGTCTATTGCACACATACAGGCAAGCATATTTACATCGTGCTTTTCCCTTACATATTTCACAGCATTTGCCCTTGGGAAGCCCCCTCTTAATCTCATCTCGATATTTTCATCCGCACCGAGACCGGCTCCGCTTCCACAGCAAAATGTCCGTTCCCTGATTGTGTTTTCCGGCATCTCGTAAAAAGCATTGCAGACATTGTTGATAATATATCTGGGTTCCTCAAAAAGACCCATACTCCGTGCAGGGTTACATGAATCGTGAAAGGTGATCCTGTGTTTGTCGTTCCGGCTTTTATCGAACCTCAGCTTGTTGTGGTATATCAGGTCGGCAGTAAATTCCGCTATATGCACCATTTTGGCAGATTTTGCATTCTCGAATTTTGTTCCGGTAATCGGCGATTTCGGCTCTTCCATAAAATTGGCAGGACCGTTAAATGTATCCATGTACTGGTGTATCACCCTCCACATATGCCCGCACTCACCGCCAAGAATCCATTTGACCTTTAACCTCTTTGCCTCCTCGTAAATCTTGGCATTGAGCCTCTTTGCCAGTTCAGATGAGTGAAAAAGGCCGAAGTTGCCCCCTTCCGAGGCAAAAGCGCTCCATGTATAGTCAAGCCCTATTTCATGGAACAGCATAAGGTAACCCAGAAAGGTAAACCAGTGCGGACTGGCAAAATAATCGGCAGAAGGGGCAACAAAGAGAATTTCCGCCCCCTTCCTGTTTATCGGGGCTTCTATCGCAATCCCGGTCAAATCTTTCAGCTCATCCAGGGCAAAATCAAAGGTTTCTTTCAATGCATGCGGCGGAACGCCCAGATGATTGCCTGTCCTGAACGAGTTCGATGCAGGCTCTACAACCCACTGTACATTACATCCCACAAGGTTCAGAAGCTCCCTCCCCATCATGGTAATTTCACTTGTATCAATGCCGTAAGGACAGAAGACTGAGCAGCGCCTGCATTCCGTACACTGGAAAAAATAGTAGAACCATTCTTTCAACACCTCTTCTGTCAGGTCTCTTGCACCGGCAAGCCTTCCCAGGAGCTTTCCCGCAACAGTGAAATACCTCCGGTAGACAGACCGCAGGAGCTCTGCCCGGAGTACCGGCATGTTCTTCGGATCACCGGAGCCGATGAAGAAGTGGCATTTATCGGCGCAGGCCCCGCACCTGACACATATATCAAGGAAAAGTCTGAAAGAGCGATGCCTTTTGAGAAGCTTTCCCATCCCTTCAATAATGATCTCCTTCCAGTTTTCGGGGAGTTTCCAGTCTATGTCAGTGGGCTGCCATTCACGGGGATTCGGAAGCTCAAGGTATTCCTGATGTTTCAAGGGGGCGCTGTAACAATACGTCCCTTTCAGGAACTCAGGCTTTGTGTTCATCCAATCCTGCCCTTTCGGTTCAAGATTGACATCATTCAGCATTTCGTCAGGTGTTTTCACTTTATCCTCAACCATCTTTTTTCTTTGTTGAAACGCTCAAGTTTCAATTTTCTAAATTCTAATTTCTAAATTCTAAATTTCTTTTCATCTTTCCTTCTCCGTTGGCAGCCCCGCCTCTTTCATCGCTTCCCTGAAAATATCCTCCCATTCCTCGTAAGTACGCACCGCTACAGGGTAATCCCAGGGATTGACATGCCTTTTCATGCGGCTGTCATTCTTAAGGTTTCTCGTGGGACTTAAAAAGACCCCACCCATATGCATGAGTTTGCTGAAGGGAAAATAGGCAAACAGGGTACTCACCAAAAAAAGATGCACGTAAAAGACAAGACCGGTTTCTTTCGGGATAACCGGGTGCAAACCGACAATGCCCAGTGCAAACCTTTTTATTTCCATAATATCCACTTTATAAAAATATCTTAACAACATACCGGAAATGCATATGCCAAAAACAAGCAGCAGGGCGAAATAATCAGCAGGGAGAGATATATACCGAACCTGCGGGGAAGTCACCCTTCTGAAAAAGAGATATAAAAGTGCAACAATAATGCATATATCGGTCATTAACAGGGCCGGTAAGGCGATCTCAAAAATCCCGTCAATCCTTTGAAGCCATGCTATGTATGACGGTATTGGCTCAAGAAACAGCCTGAAATGTCTTATAAGGATTACCAGAAGCGACCAGTGGAACACCAATCCGGCAAGCCAGAGCCCTTTGTTGCCGTTGAAGAGGAGCTTCTGCCCCTCTTTCAATTCCGTACAATCATTTCTGAAAAGTGAACGGAAAAAGCATATTTCCAAGACCATGCGCCGCAATACCCCCCATGCGGTATATGGGCTTTCCGTGTTGTTTGCCTTGATCCACGGGAGTGATTTCGCCTGGCCGCAAACCGTCGGGATGGAAAACGGAACAGGAGAGCGAGCCCATGTGATGATACGGTATATAAAACCTGTAATAAAGATGACAAGCGCTGTATAAGGCATCACAACACCGAAAA
>JAPLKC010000064.1:7151-12613 GCA_026388255.1 Pseudomonadota bacterium
ATTATTATTGAAAGAAGGGAATATAGAACGCCCATATTTATACTTATTAGATTATATCCTACGAAAAACATGTGTCAATCATTTTTCCAACTGTTTTTTCGGCTGACCCCGGGATCATAAATAAAATATGTTTCTGCCGGAGATAAGATATGAGATTGTCTTTGATATTTCATTCTGTTAGAATAGAATCTTGTTTTGACAGAAAATGCTTAACAGGAGGGCAAAAATGGGCAGACACGCATCCAATGATAAGTGTATGTTTTGCAATGGCATTTTTGCTGAAGACATAATGACAAGGCAAAGCAAAGAACTTAAATACCATGAAATCATGAAATAAAAGGAGGAGTAGTTATGGAAGACGACAGGATTTCTTACCACGAGTCAGTCCGCAAAGTTTACGATAGGATCAAAAGCGACAATATGACGAATATCTGGGACAGGTATGAAGCCCAGGGCATGGGCGGCAATCCTGACCAGAGATGTCCCTTCTGTCAGGGAGGGGTTCGGTGCGACCTCTGCTCAAACGGTCCCTGCAGGGCGGATGTAGCCAAAGACAAGAGGGGCGTCTGCGGCATCACCGGCGACGGCATGGCAATGCGCATGATGTTGCTCAGGAATGTCATGGGTGCATCTACTTATCACTACCATACCGAGCAGACTATTAAAACACTTAAGGCAACAGTAAACGGCAAGGGGCCTTTTAAGATTAAAAGCCCGGAAAAACTGGAAAAATTTGCAGAAAGGTTCGGCATACCTACAATAATATCTGAAGAGGAAACAGCGCTCATGCTGTGCAATTATGTGGAAGCTGATTTTAACAGAAAATATGATGAACCGAGTTATATTGTGGAAACCCTTGCCCCGAGGGAACGGACAAACCTGTGGAAGAAGCTTGGCATTATGCCGGGCGGGATTTACGGCGAGATGATGTTTGCTACAAGCTCGTGCCTGACCAACGTAGACGGCTACTATGTGAGCCTTGCATTAAAAGCAATGCGTCTTTCCATAGCAACGGCATACCAGAGTCAGATCGTAAACGAATACTGCCAGGACATCCTCTTTGGAATACCGGCACCGCACAACATGCGCGTTGACCTGGGAGTCCTTGATCCTGATTATGTGAATGTACTGCCGAACGGACATGAGCCTTTCCTCGGTTTTGCCATGGTACAGCTTGCAAGACAACCTGAGTGGCAGGAAAAGGCCAGGGCTGTAGGCGCAAAGGGCATGCGTATAATAGCAAATATCGAAGCAGGCCAGGAAATGATCCAGAGATGGGAAATGGATGATGTGTTCTACGGCTTTACCGGCAACTGGATCACGCAGGAGGCGGTCCTTGCAAGCGGTTGTATTGACCTCTTTGCCTGCGACATGAACTGCTCCATGCCTGTTGACCCCTTCTATGCCGAAAAATATAAATTCAGGCTCATTCCGGTAAGTCAGCTTGTTGCCTTTGAAGGGATTACGGATAGGATCAGCTATAGCCCCGAAGAAGCAGAAGGGCAGGCCGCCCAGCTCTTGCAGATGGCCATTGATAATTTTAAAGAACGCAGGGCCACCGTTAAACCGGTCATGCAACTGCCAATGAGGGAAGCAGTAGTAGGCTTTTCAACGGAAAGCATCCTTGAGGTCCTTGGAGGCACCCCGGAACCGCTGTTAAAGGCAATAGCCGGCGGGGCCATTCGCGGTATTGCAGGTCTTGTTTCATGTACATCCCTTCGAGATAGCGGACAGGACGTACACAGTATCCGGATTGCAAAAGAACTCATTAAACGCGATGTGCTGGTCCTTTCTATGGGCTGCGGCAACGGCGCCATGCAGGTTGCAGGTCTATGCAGCCTGGAGGCAAAGGAACTTGCAGGCAACGGCCTTAAGGCTGTATGCGAATTATTGAAAATCCCTCCTGTATTGAGCTACGGTACATGCACAGATACAGGGCGTATCGCCGATATGCTGTCAGCAATATCGGTTGCCCTGGGGAACGTACCCATACCGGATCTTCCCGTTGCAGCCGTTGCGCCTGAGTACATGGAACAGAAGGCAACGATTGATGCAGTCTTCGCCGTTGCTTTCGGACTCTATACATATGTCAACCCTGTTCCTACCGTGACAGGGGGACCGAACCTCGTGAAGCTCCTCACTGAAGATTGTAAGCAGGTAACCGGCGGCATTATGAGCGTTGAAAAAGACCCGGTCAAGGCAGTGGATGGTATATTGGCACATATTGAAGCAAACAGAAAGAAGCTGGGGATTTAAGATCAATTTATAACAGCACAGGGGCATGAATATCTCTACAAAGACCTTTGCATAACGCCGGTATTCTAAGTCTATCCGGATACTGAGTGTATGGATGAAGGAGTGAAGAAGCGGCATTATACCGAGTTGCATTCAAAAGCACGACCCACTATCGTGGGTGCCCCGGGCGTCGACAAGGAGCCGACCCTCCCTGCGGGAGGACAGGCGCAGGCATACGTAGCAGTATGTCGAGGAGTGCGACGAGGAGACAACGAAGGTATGCGAATGAAGGCAACTCGGTATTAATCGTTAGATTCTATTTTGTCTCTTTAGCTGCCTTGACGATGATGTTCCAGCCGAGACAGTTCCAGGGAAAGACAGACCCCAGCAATGTATCTATCCGGGTGAAAGATTCTATGCGATGAAACTGCTTGCCGGAGGATGGCGATGAAGGGAATTTATGGGGAATGATGTACGTCGAGCGCCAGGCAAAAGGCTTTAACCCTGCCTTTAAAAGTTTCTTTTTAAGGCTCCTGGGGGTATAGAAACGGAGATGTGTTGTATCCCATCCATACCAGTCCTTTTGGCGACGCATAACGCGATGATACATTCCTTCGATCAAATAATTAAGGGAAAAGGCATTCTGGGTACTTACTGTCAAGACCCCTTCGGGCGCAAGGCTTTGCGCGGCTGCATCGAGAAGGCCCTGATCGTCTTCAACGTGTTCGATGACATCTTTTAACAGAATGACATCGAAAGAGGCGCCAGGTTGAAAAGCAGGCCATCTTTCGCTCACAACAAACTCACATTTATCCTGGACTCCCTCTTTTTCCGTGAGATAACGCGCTGTTGATAAAACTGTTTCTTCAGCGTCCACCCCAACGATACGGGCAGCGCCCAACCTGGCGGCATAGACAAGAAATATACCCGCACCGCAGCCATAATCAAGAAATCTTTTCCCCTTCAGATCCCCCAGCAAGGCCCTGATAAACATATTTTTTATTCTGCTGTAGGCCTTGCTTTGCTGATCCATATACGCCTGCAGGGCCTTCTCGATATGTTCAGAACGTATCCAGTGGTCTTCGGAATATCTTTTTCTCTTCATACGTGGATGTGATAACCTGCAGGAAGTCCACTTGTTATTCCAATCTGCCTGCAGCAAAAATACAGGCCTTTGCGATGCTTATTCATCAAACTGCCTGTAGACCTGTTCCCATGCCTTCCGTTCCCGTTCAGGGGAAAAATATGTCATACGCTCTCTTGCGGCAATACCCATTGCCAGACCGCCATCAGACAGCGCGATGATCCGCTCAAGGGCATCGGCAATGGCAATGGCGCTGCCCCAGGGCACAATGAGACCGGATATCCCGTCTTCCATGAGGTTTTCTACTGCCCCCACACGGGTGGCAACACAGGGAAGTCCACAGGCCATTGCCTCCATGAGGATATTGGGACACCCTTCCGACACAGAAGGGAGGACAAAGGCATCAAGGCTCAAAAGCCGGTCAGTCACCTTTTCATGGGAAACAGCAGGGTGAAATGTGAGAATGTCCTTAATGCCGGTTCTTTTGATCATGTCTTCGCAGGTCTTCTGTTCCGAATCCCTGATAGCTCCCGTCAGTTCCAATGTCACATTGTGCCGCTTTCTTAATTCTGCCATTGCCTTAAAAAGGTAGGGCAGCCCCTTTGCGTACTTGAATATGCCTGCAGAGCCTATGTGAAAGGCATTATCTTTAACACTGTGAGGCGTCCATGACGCAGCGGGTATGGAAACGGAGTTGTAGATGATCTGCGCCTTCCCTTTAATCGGTGAGAGGGCGTCTGCCGTGTCAAAGAGATCACGGCTTAACGCCACTACCCTGCCGGCATTCTCCAGACCGCTTCTGCACATTGCGGTCTTTTCCGGGCTGAATATATACTTTTTTACGTCATTTCCAACAATGGTGACAATGGAAGGCCTGCCTGCCTTCCGCGCAAAAAGCCCAGCGATATAGCCGACTGGGTAGAGAAAAAAGCTGTGAAAAAGGTCAAAGGATTCGTCATCATGGAGAAGTTCGAGGGACTGATACATCATCTTGAAGGTCCGCATATAAGGAGAATCCCACATCGTATAAGGCCTGCCGGAGAAGTCTTCTTTGCCGATATTCAGCCGGTGAACCATGATTCCGTCAATGAGTTCATCCTTCCTGTTTTCATCGAGGAGAACCATCGGTTCATCTGTAACCGTAAAATGGGCAACGTGGACCTCTATCCCCATGTCCCGGATATGCCGGGAAACGTTTTCCACTGTCCGCGCAAGCCCACCCCACTGGTCAGGCGGATACTCAGGTGTTACAATGCATGTTTTCTTAATGTTGCCTTTTCTTCGAAGCATGTATGGATTTTATAGTATCAAAGACATCGTCACTTAGTCAACCATGTTATTGCTGGAGCTTCCTGACTTATGGAGGCCAACCAACCAGGCTCCAGTGTTCCCGACCGAAACGGTTCCGTCCGGGGTGTATTTAACATTTTCTTTGAATAATCACAGGCATATCGTTGGGTAAGTCAGAAAGACCCAGGAAACATACTGGTTGTTGCCCGCTCGCAGGGCGATTTCTTTACAAAGAAAGTGTTATGGGGTAATAATAATGAATGACAGGTAAAATGCGTTATGCCCCGATCTGATGTTCATCCAAAATTCCATTTCGAATCCTGGCAGGTGTGGCCGGGGTCATATGATAACCCTCCTGCCTCTGGAGAGGTCTATCCCTTTCCGGACGTTCCAGGATTAAAGATTGGCCGGAAAACGCCCATTGCCTCTATGGGTTCATGCTTTGCCAGGGAGATAAAGGATGTGCTCATTGACAGAGATTATTCATACATCAGGGAAGAGGCCGGTCATCCTGCCTCGAAACATGCCAGCGCCGCATGGGAACGAACGTACAACTCCTTTTCCATGCGACAGATATTCGAGTATACCTTCGACGACTGGAAGCCTCATATTCGCTGGTGGAAGGCGCCCGTGTCCGGCATCACACAGGACCCCTACCGAAGGATTATCATTTACAAATCGATGGCGGAGGCGGAAGCGGACTTCGAAAAACATTGCCTCGCATCGCGCGCGGCCCTTGAACGTGCAGAGGTACTCATTCTGACCTTCGGTCTCACCGAGATATGGGAAGACAGGATTGACGGGTCTGTGATCTGCCTTCCTTCCGGTCCCTATGTGAACGAGGGCGGCGATA
>JAPLKC010000065.1 GCA_026388255.1 Pseudomonadota bacterium
TCAGGACCCCATCAGGAAGAACATGATCCTGAGCATGATTACCCATTACAGAAAAAAATTCGGGTTTACCGCTGTTATGATCAGCCATGATATCCCGGATGTTTTTTTCATATCTGATCGTATTATCATTCTTTGGGAAGGGGCAGTCGGCTTTGAAGGGACATATGAAGATGCAACAAAGCTGAAGCTTCCCTTAATCGATGAGTTTCTACGTAGTCTGGAAGGGTTCCAGGACGAACTCACAGGTCTGCTTTCAAGGGAGGCCTTCAGGGTACATTATACCGGGATGCTGGGGGGTACCGCCATGTCAACGAATGTTTCAGCCGCTGTTTTCAGTGTTCGGCTGAGTTTACTGGACGCTGCCCTGGGATCTCAGACAGCACTGGAAATCCTTAAGCTCCTTGGAAAACTTACAAACAGGCAATTCAATCAGGTAGGTGGTTTCTCTGCACGTCACAGCAGGGACCAGATACTCACCATATTTCCTCACACAACACCCGATGAGGCAAAAGAACTGGTAGAGGGCTTTGCGAAAAAATTGCAGCAGGGAGCCCTTGCCGGCATTGAGAGTATAGCGGGACGAAAGACAGGCATCATCGGAGAATGCTTCGATGTCTATGTACATGCAGGAGTCACCGGGGTCTACCCTGCTGATGAGATTGAACAGATCATCCTGCGAGCTGAAGAAAAACAGGAGATTATCGTAACGCACCGATGCAATTCCGAAGGGAGTGTGTAATGAAAAAATATTCAATGGAAACGGCTGTAGGCATTTTTGTTTTGATTGGTCTTGTATGTGTGGGCTATATGACGGTGAAGCTGGGCAAGGTTTCATTATTTGGAGAAGATACTTACCCGCTTTATGCCCGTTTTGTCTCGGCCTCGGGGTTAAGGGTCGGCAGCACAGTCGAGGTTTACGGACTTGAAGTGGGCAGTGTGAAAAGCCTGAATATCGACATAGATAAGCAGATGGCAGTTGTCGGAATAGCAGTTAACAAAAGCCTGAAGGTATATGATGATGCAGCAGCAACGATAAAGACCTCGGGGCTTATCGGTGATAAATATTTAAAAATAGATCCGGGCGGATCCGGGGAACCGATTAAACAAGGTGGCTTTATCACGCAGACATCAGTGCCGGCGGACATTGAAGACCTCATAGGGAAATATGCATTCGGGGATGCAAAGAAGGAGCCAAACAAGACCCCGTAAGAAACACCAAAGAAACAGGGAGGATATATTGAAAAAGCGGATCTGTAAAATCATACTTCTTATGATATTAATGCTTCCCCTAAATGCGCTTGCAGGTATCCCCCTCGATACGGTGAAAACTAATGTTAACAGCGTGATCGAGGTAATGCGCGATCCAAAGTTCAAAGGGGAGGCGGGCAAAAAGGTGAAAGAGCAGAGGATTGTAGTTGCCGCTGATAAGCTTTTTGATTTTGTAGAGCTTTCGAAGAGGACGCTGGGGTTGAACTGGAACAAATTAACCCCGGAACAGCGTAAAGAATTTGTTGAGTTATTTAAGACGATCCTCAAAGATGCCTATGTTGATAAAATCACGGCCTATACTGATGAGCAGGTGAACTTTACCAAGGAAGTACCTCTTTCCGAAACCACAATAGAGGTCCAGAGTGTTGTGGTGACAAAGACTGCCCAGATACCCATCTATTACAGGGTTATCAAGAAAGACAGCGAGTGGAAGGTATTTGATGTGGTGATCGAAGGAGTGAGCCTTATCAGCAATTACCGTACCCAATTCCGGGATATCCTCGGGAACAACCCGCCGGAGACGCTGCTTGAGACTCTGCGCAAAAAGGTTGGTAAAAAATGAATTACAGAGAACCGATAAGATATTGGAGAAGGATATGTTTCTTCCTCGGACCGATGGTCTGCCTGATATTCCTGCTTTCCTCACTTCATGGCTTCTCATCTGTATATGCAGCAGACCCTGCCCGGAGCCGGGATACCGGTGTTGTCGAAGAGCAACAAAGACCGGAAAAGGGTGTAGACGAGACAGTGCCGGATCGGTCTACTGCCGAAAAAAAGCCGTCTGACGAGTATGATAATGTTACCGAGGAGCAAGTGGTCAGCGGTGAAGGGCCACGTGTTGCCGACCCCTTGGAATCATGGAACAGGGCCGTGTATCACTTTAATGATAAGGTCTACTTCTGGGCGCTAAAGCCCGTTGCAAAAGGCTATAAGTATATTCTGCCGGAAGGTGTCCGGGGTTTATTCAGCAGTTTTTATCAGAATATCAAGGCGCCCATTCGTATTGCAAATAATCTTCTTCAAGGAGAGTTGGGATACGCAGGGATCGAACTGGCCAAGTTGCTTATTAACTCCACAGTCGGTGTCGGTGGATTGAGGGACTGTGCAACAGAGTGTTTCAATATCAAGGGCCGCAATGCTGACTTTGGCCAGACACTGGGTATATATGGTATGGGTCATGGTTTCTATTTAGTCTGGCCGTTTCTCGGTCCTTCCAGTGCCCGTGATTCTGTCGGATGGGGCGTTGACTGGTCGCTCAAACCAACGACGTACCTTGGCGGTTCAGAGTGGATCAATGTGGAGAACGTAGGGCTTTATGTTCATGAATCAGTGAACACGACGTCTTTTCACATTGGCGATTACGAGACCCTCAAAGGGGCAGCGATTGACCCATACGTGGCTATGCGCGACGCATATATTCAATATCGTGCAAAGGCATTGAAGAAATAAGCTTTTTTACGCTGAATTATCGATATCTGCTGTGGCTGTTGCTGCGAAGATTAAGAATGTTACGGCATTTGCCCCCATGAAGATTGTATTGTAGTACAAGCGAAATGAGAAAGAAGATTAAAGAACCGCCTACACCTGTTGAACGTTACAACACCATACGCAGATATATTGTTTCCCTGCTTGAAGATAATACCTTATCAGCCAAAGATATATCCATATACCTCAGGATTCAGGAGAAGGATATAAGCAGTCATCTCGAACATATACGAAAGACCTTAAACAAGAACAACCAGCATCTCACAATTATCCCGGCAAAATGCGAGAAGTGCGGTTTTGTATTTATAAAAAGAACCCGCCTGACAAAACCGGGCAAATGCCCAATCTGTCGCAACAGCCTGATTAATTCACAACTTTTTTCAATTCAGTCAATATAATATTAATGCAATTGTGATTTATTGTTGTTTATTACTTTGCCGGCACCGGAGCTGCCGATTTATCAGGCACAGGTTTTGCCTCATCTTTCTTCAAAACAGCCCTTTTTTCAACAGGTTTCTTGCTTTTGATTATCTTCTTGGCTATTTTCTTACCGTCCATATCTATAAAAGCGATAACTACAAAATCACCTGCCTTTACTTCCTCGGCGCTTTTATAGACCTTCCACTTTACGTTTTTGATGTCAAAAGTTTCTTCACATTTTTTTCCCTGAACAACAATAATATTCTCGGCCACGTCAACCCTCACGACTTCACCGCCGCCCTTCTTTGCCTTGGCAGGCCTGTCAATTTTTGCCGGTTTATAAGGCTTTGCTGCCGTTTTATCCTGGGCAAAAGTTGTTGCAACAAAAGTTAAGCCTGTCAATAAAACTGCAGCAATAAATAAAGCCCTCTTCATAATTATTACCTCCCTGATTTTATAAGCCTTATAAATTCAATATACTAAAGTAGACCTTTTGTCAAAAAAATTATCTTATGGTAATCCCTCAGTGATTATGCCCTTTGTCGTGGTTATCGGGTTTTCCCTGACAGTACAGGCCGTTGTCGCAGGAGACGCTGGCGCACTCGATCTGCAGGGTGCTGTGATCCACCCCGTTTTCTCTCAGCATTGTTTCAATATTCAATTTTGTTGCCTCAACCTCGCTCAAAGTCTTGTCATTTACGAGCACGTGGGCTGAAAAGGCAACATGGTTGTGGGCTACAGGCCAGAGATGGACATCATGAATACCTATGACGTCGGGCATGTCGATAATCTTTTGCGCAAGCATTTCCACATTGAAGCCCCTGGGGGTCAGGTTGAGGAAAATTGAGGTTGTGTCACGGACCAGGCGGACGCCTCCCCAGATAATAATGCCGCCGATGAGGACACTTGCAATCGGGTCTGCATAGGTCCATCCCGTGAAATAGATAATGATGCCTGAGATGATGACCCCTACGGAAGAAAGGGTATCACCGAGGACATGGAGCCAGACGCTTTTCAGGTTGAGATCTTCATGGCTGTGGCCGAGGATAAAGGCCATAACAAGATTGCCCGCGAGACCAAGGACAGCGATGCCGAGCATGACAGGGATATTAATTCCCGGCGGAGACATGAGCCTCTCATAGGATTCGTAAAAGATAAGGACAGCGATGACCAAAAGGCTCAGCCCATTGATGAGTGCCGCCAGTAGACCGACCCTGTGGTAGCCGAAGGTGGCGTTTTTGTCCGACGGCTTTCTGCTTATGCGGGCAGCTACGAGGCCCAGAGCTATTGCCAGGGCATCAGTGACCATATGCCCGGCATCACTCAGGAGGGCAAGGCTGTTGCTTAAAAAACCGCCTACAACCTCAGCGGCCAGTATAAGAACTGTTACGAATAAGGTGACGGCAAGACGTTTTTCTCCGCTCATGTTCATTTTAAGTGCCATTATATATCCGGTACTTCATACCAATTCGCCTTCAATCATTCCTGCCTTTCTATCTCCCTTATGTCTTATTGGAAAAACAGGCGGTCCTGTGTTTCTTGAGGATCACAAGAAAGAGCCTTCTCGGGAGGTCTCCTTCTTCTAATTCCTCAATGTTGATTATATCATATCCTTTTGCCAGATGTTCCACCTTTTCCCTGCTGAAAAAATGGACAACAAAACCCCCGACCTCCCACATATCCTCACCGCGATGGATCCCTGTCCGGTAATGGATATCACTGACATTCCTGGCCGTGTATACGTTCAATCCTCCGGGTTTAAGCACCCGGCTGATTTCCTGGGAGAGAAATTCAAGCTCAGCGGTTGTCAATGCCATACAGTAAAGCATGTGGGAAAAACAACAATCAAAGGATGCGTCCTCGAAGGGAAGACGATGCCTGATATCATGTTGTAGCGTTGTGATGGACTTTGAGATACCAAGCTTTTGTGCCTTTCGTCTGATTGTCTTGAGCCCTTCTTTGCTGTAATCAAGCATATTAACCTGAAAGCCCTCCTGTGCAAAAAATAGGGTATCGCGTCCTTGACCTCCACCAAGCTCAAGAATTTTTGTCCTGCCTTCTCTTTTAAACAAATCAGTTGCTTTGTGGGCAGGATAGCTCGGCTCGATACCAAACATGTCAACTTTTTCTGAAAACTTTTCCTCCCAATGTGCCTGCTGGGCGTTCAAGGTATCCTTCAAAATGTTTACATCGTGTTTTTTAATCACGTCGTCTGCCAAGCTGTATATCCCTCCTTTGCGCTTCACAAGTCCGCTTATCTTTTCTACTATTCACTAACGACTATTCACTGCCTTTCTCACACTTGTGGCGGTCTTTTCTTACCATATGGTATCATAGGCACCTGCTGTTGTATAAAAACACAAAAAACCTGCAGTTCATAGAGATATTTTTCAACATCTTCCCTTACATAGGTTCCAAGGCCTTTCTCAAAATCCGTCTTAATGGATACCATGCCTTTAACTTGTTTCTTAACGGATTTTGGCTTCGTATCAACAGGGTTAGGTTTGACTTCTTTGTATGCTGTGAGCATCCTTTCTAATGTGGCATTGGTTATCGGTGTCTTTATGACATTATCAAATATGTTTTTAAGATCAGGACAATCAAGGTTTGCGGCAAAGAGATAACCCTGGGAAACAGTGAGATTTCCTGACGAAATTGATGTCTGAATTTCAGGGGAAAGATTTAAAAGTGATATCGTGCGGAACAAGGTAGGATAAGACTTTCCGGAGATCTCAGAAATTGCTTTCACAGTGAAAACAATTTCTTCCGGCAGGTCTTCCGGCCTCCTGTTGTAACTTACCAGATCGCTCATTACCCCGTCTACATCATACCCCTTATCGGGGTGTTTTGCCTGAATAAATGCCAATATCCCCTTTGCCTGATCTATGGGATTTAAGTCTTCCCGCTGGAGGTTCTCTGTCAGTTAAAGGGCTATGGTCTCACCTAATTCCTTACCTGCTTCAATAACTCTTGCTGGTACGGATTCAAGTCCTAATTGTCTGGCTGCCACAAGACGTCTCTCCCCGCAGATGAGAAAATATGTCCCGTCATCTTGTCCTGTTACAATAAGCGGTTCCAGGATGCCTTTGTCTTTGATCGACTGCATGAGTGACTTGAATGAGTCTGTTTCAGTATTAATGCTTGACCTAACTTGCTCCAAGACCACAATCTTTTCTACAGGAATGTACAAAAACTCAGGATTAACAATTATCTTCTTCGTTGCCATATTATCTCCCTCTTTGAATTTCGTGAAGCGTATTTCGTGAAGCCCCCGCCAAGCGAGGACAGGCATGAAGCGGGTAAACCCGTGAAGCGTAAAAGGCCTTAATTAGTAACCGGTAAAATTGTCTTGTGAGTCCCCCGCGATGGCGCTATTTATTGTAGATATTTAGGAACAATGTGCCAAGCGTTTTGTGATTTTTATAAAGGGCAGGTAAGGTTTCCAAGGCTATTGCGTCGAGCATTTCAAATTGGAATTTGTTTTATGAAAATTATTAGATTAACCTACCAATCGAGTAGATGGTCTTTTCTGTGAATCTGAGAATTATTTTATTGTAATCCTCAATCCGACTTCGTGCCTCGACGTAGTAGCTTACAAGCGGTTATCAACAGGTCGGAACGGGTTTTGGTGTCAGAGGTTGCAGGTGTTAACTCCACATACAAACGAATAGCTTCAATCAAATGAATTGCTGAAGGGTAGATTACCAAATGAAACAGAGGATTAATGTCACGTTTCAAAAGCGGTTATGGAGCCCGAAAGATACCTTCTGCGATTTCCTTCATTACCTTTCCTTTGCCGATCATATACAGCACGTGAAGTTTTTATACCTGGATGAACCATCGTCCGATTGCAGCGCTACTAAATGTAAACAAGCACCTAAAACAAACCCATTTTCGACGACAGCCTACAACCAGTGGGAAAATAGATGCGAAAACCATTCTCTGATCTTGAGGAGCAAAGGTCTCCTTTCCCAGTCTTCCCATCGAATCTGGTCGGACTCCGCAAGATCCCTGGCAAACATCTTCTCCATTGCAATAGCGAACTCGCGGTTCAGAATAACCGCGTTAACCTCGTCACTGCTTGAAAAACTCCAGAAGTCCATATTGGTGGAGCCCACTGTTGACCAGATACTGTCAATTACCAGAGTTTTCGCGTGAAGTAAGGCATTACGGCGCTTGTATAGATTCACCCCTGATTTCAAAAGATCGGAGTAATGATATTGTCCTGCATATTGGGCCAGA
>JAPLKC010000066.1 GCA_026388255.1 Pseudomonadota bacterium
GTCATCGATAAATTTCAATATGTGCCAACTAACTGTTGGTTTTGGGGGGATTCAGCACCCCCCTACTCATCCCTTCTCTTCATAAAGTATGAGATTGTCTTCTTTTTCATTCTTCGACATATTGTACCTCCTCACTTGTTTGTTTAAGCCGTACCCGGCAACAAAGCTTTAAATATCCCCCTATAGGTTCTGCGCAGGTGCACCAAACATTCAATCAGGCAACAATGCCCGTTCAACAACACCCGCCACCCGTTGGCAGGTTCGATGTAATTGCAAATCCTGACCCATTGAGTGATTCAACGAAATCAATACTAACCGGCTTGGCTTCTTCAAACAAATTTTTATCAATAGTAAATGTTATTCCATGATCAGTGAACACCATATCGTCTTTTTGTGGCTCATCCAGAGCCATACCAAGTTTAGGCCCACCTCAGCCTGGTTGCGAGAGTATTCTCACGGCGTTCGACCCTTGTTGTTTCTCAAGAAAACCTTTGAGCACATCCACTGCTTTTTCTGTAACTGTAAACATATATGACCTCCTATGAAAGTTATTCAATCCTGCTTCATCTATTATTTCTTGACACGCATATCTTAGTTTTTGCTAACACCTGATGAATATGGCTAACAGGATACAACACACCAGAGAAAAGCAGCTTACATAGGTTTTCTGTTCCGTTAGCGCTCAGCCCCGTACATACTTCGTGGTCTATCTTGATCTTCATGCCACCCCAGCTCCCTCTTTTTCCAGTCCTAACTCTTTAAGCTTTTCCTTGGTCGGCACACCCTTCTCATCCCAGTCTCTCAACTTATAATACTCAAGGAGCAGTTTATCGAGGGGGACCACACGGTTTTTCACCCGCGGTTCCTTTGTTATTCGTGTCGGAAGAGTATCTTCCTTGACACCCGCCCGCATATTGAACAATTTTTCAAGATTCCATATCCTCTCTCCCAGCGGGTCAAGTGTCTCTTTCGTCCAGGTATTACCGGTGACATATGTAAGCCACTCGGCCATTTTGTCATCCCATTGGGGACCATGATAGATAATCCAGCACAATATGCCTGAATCGGCGGTTGCAAGATAATCCTGGTCTTTTTTTGTGAATTCCACAAAAAAGGCAGGGTCTTTTCTGCCTTCATAAAAAGGCATGGTTGACTTTGTATGGGCGGCTCCAGTATTGCAGGTAGCGTATTGGAGCCCCAGCGCATCAAAAGCCTGCGGATGCCAGGCCGGTATGCCCATACCCTTTATGCCCATGAAAAGTTCCGGATGCCCGTAATGTGACGCAAAGGCTATGCCGCCCTCTGCCATGAGAGCGCCTACACCCTGCTTATGCGCTATTTGTTTGAGAAGTTTGAACATATTTGTATTGCCGAATTCCAGGGCATAGCCAATGTCTTTTTCGGGCAAATGGCCTTCCTCAAAAAGTTCCATAGCACAGGAGATCATGGCGCCTGTTGTGATCGTGTCCATACCAAGCTCGTTGCAAAGATAATTGGCACGGCAAATATCATTCATGTCTCCGAGACCGCAATTCGCACCCAAAAGGGCCATAGTCTCGTGCTCAGGACCTTTGGCGGTATATGGATATTCGGGATCATTTATGCGGCTTCTCTTGCTGCAACCGAATGGACAGGAAAAGCATGCTTCATCGCGCACACGTATCAGATCACGAGTGACCTCCGGGTCTTCATACTTCACAAATGCCTCAGAGTATCCTTCCTTGAAATTATTGGTAGACTGGCTCTTGCTCGCATTTGCACGGCCCGGGAGCGACCAGGTCCCGTATCTGCGGCGTTTATAAAAGTCACCACTATCCCTGGCTTCCTTATAAAAGGCCCTGACTGCATTCCGGAAACCTTCAACGTCAGCTATATTGACCTGTCCTGTTCCGATTGAGGCTACTGCCTTGAGGTTTTTTGAACCCATGACTGCTCCGAGACCTGAACGTCCTGCAGCTCGTCCACCGTCAGACATAATGCATGCAAATCGCACAAGATTCTCTCCCGCAGGACCGATGTTGGCAATACCCATAGAGTTAAGAGCCCAGTTGTCGAGGTTATACTTTGATCTCATATCCTCCCGTATCATTTTTTCTGTCTCATATGACTCTTTCCCCCAAAGCATTGTTGCAGGGAGTATCTCAACGCGGTCATTGAGAATCGTCACATAGACCGGTTCAGGCGATTTACCCTCGAAGATAAGGAGGTCGTAACCCGAATACTTCAAATTAGAGCCAAAGTAGCCGCCGCAGCAGGGACTTGATACACAGTTGCTGAGCGGGGATTTGGCGGAAGCAATAAAGCGGCTCGCTGACGGCGCACCGCTGCCCGTCAATGGGCCTGTGGAAAAAATGAGTTTATTCTCAGGGCTCAAGGCATCGATGAGAGGATCGATTTCATCAAAGACGATCTTGTCGCACATGCCCCGACCTCCGATGTACTCCTGCATAAGGTAAGTCGGCATTTCTTCTACCCTGCTGCTACCCTTGGTCAAATCAATTCTCAATATTCTTCCGTTCCAACCAAACATATTAGCCCTCCTTTAACTGTAAACATATATGTTCTCTTTTGGAGCTTATTCTATTGTAATTGACATATGTAAAAACTCTTTATAAACAATCTGATTATTTCGCTTATATTCTATTCCCAATCCATTTATTGTTTCCCCTTCACCTCGACAGTATTTTAGGGAGGTCTTCGGGAGAACAAAGGAGCTCCTTCTCCATAATTGCCTCAAAGTTGTCACTATCGTGTATAATCGACAGGATTTGTTTGATCGATTTAATAGCAGAAAAAACAACTATTGCGGGAAGACTGACACGAGCCACGCCACAGGCACGCAATTGTCCAATTGTGAGCGTCTTGATGTTATAAGGCATTCCTGCTGCGATGCTGACAGGGCCTTGTATCCCGTCAACCAGGCGCTTGGCTTCATCAGGTGTCGACACCATTGTCACAAAAATCAAGTCAGCTCCGGCCTGCAAGTACCTGTTTCCCCGTATAATAGCCTCATCTATTCCCTTGTTGCGGTCATCACTTACAGCCAATATATCTGTGCGAGCATTGATTACCATATCTGCCGTCTGCTTGTTCCTTGCCGCCTCACACGCTGCCTTGATTTTCTCAACCATAAGGTCCGGGTCTATCACGCCCTTGCCTTTAGAAGGCGGCAGGATCTGATCTTCAAGGTTGATACCGGACGCACCGATATCCAGGAAGGCACCTACGGTGTTATATACGGTTGCCGGAGGACCAAAACCATCTTCCCCGTCTGCCATCACAGGGATATTTACCGCTTGCACAATGTCCCGTGTTATGGCAAGGTTTCTGTTCAAATCTACGGCTTGTTCCGGCGCAGCCAGCGAGGCCAGTCCCATGCTGAATCCCGAGCATTGCACCGCTTTGAATCCTGCTATCTGAATAAGTCGCGCACTTAGTGCATCATACGCATCAGGCATCACGAGGGGACGCTCGATCTTAAGCAGCTCCTTTAGCATCTGTCGGTTGTTGATATGGTTGTTCATAATTCATCTCCTTTTGACAATTTACCTCCTGATAGCAGGAGTAGTTTTGCATGTTCAAAGCAAACCGGACTATTGGCCCTTAAACAATCTGAATAGCAAGCCTCTTTTCCGGCAAGTGTCAGGAGGGGGCTTGCATGAATCGCACTTTTTTTCATTGTTTTTTGCCTGCCCGCCGGCATATATTTTGTATTCTGTCATGAGGGGATCGCAATATTTTTGCCGGGAGGAAGGCGCAATATAGTTCTTTACAGTGAGTCTATTGGTGATTTCTTCGGCTATATTAACATCAACTTCTCTCCCTTCATTATAAATATTTGCAAATATCTCATTCAGTCCTAAAACGCCTGATTGGGTACCGTAAGGGAAAGACAACATACGAAAACCGGATATTATAGGGGCACAACAATAAATTCCCTGTGCTTTTGCATTGTCTGCCATATCTCCCTTACCCTTACCGCTTGCTTCCACCCATCATCCCCATCATTTTCATCATGCCCTGCATATCCATATTACAAGATTTCATCATCTCCCCGCACAGCGGCATCATCTCAGTCATCATTTTCTGTGGATTTTTACCGAATATCTCGCAAAAAGAGGGCATTACCGACTTCATAAAAGCCATTTTTTCTTCATCTGTCAACTTGTTGAATTTTTCCTTAAGTTCGTCTGTTGTTGTCATGATTTTCCTCCCCAGAGCAGGTTTCTTTTGTCTTTTCACAGTCAGGCATGGTTTTGTCACTGCCTGTTTCTGCTCATTATTCCTACAATCGCCTCATGCCTCTGGCTTCAATAAACCCCCCCTGTTCCGCTGCTTTGCTGTACCACTTTAGTGCTTCATTATGGTCCTGAGATACTCCTTTTCCCTTATCGTACATAACGCCAAGATTATATTGTGCGACAGCAAACCCCTGTTCCGCTGCCTTCTGATACCATTTTATTGCTTCGCTGTAATCCTGGGTTACGCCTCTGCCATTATCGTATATAAAACCAATATTGAATTGCGCTTCGGCAAGCCCCTGTTCCGCTGCTTTTCGATACCATTTTATTGCTTCGTCGTAGTCTCTGGGTAAGCCCGTACCGCTGTAATACATGTAACCGAGACTGTTTTCCGCTTCGGCAAACCCCTTTTCTGCTGCCTTACGGTACCATTTTATCGCTTCATTATAGTCCCTGGGCACACCCGTACCACTGTAATACATGTAACCGAGACTGTTTTCCGCTTCGGCAAGCCCTTGTTCCGCTGCCTTCCTATACCATTTTAGTGCTTCATCATGGTCCCGGGGTACCTCTATACCGTTTTCGTACATAACGCCAAGATTGTATTGTGCGGGAGCAAAGCCCTGTTCTGCTGCTTTACGAAGGCCGCTTATTGAATTCAGAGATAATTGCCTTGCCAAATCCAA
>JAPLKC010000067.1 GCA_026388255.1 Pseudomonadota bacterium
CACATGAATTCGGTAATAATGGGTAAATTCTGTGAAGAGCTTAACAAAAAGCTCACCGGCAAAGTAGAAATAACCCAGTATACAGGTAGTACCTTGCTCAGCGCCGATAAGATGGCTGCAGGGGTACTCACCGGCATTGCCGACATCGGGCTTTCAAATCTGTCTTATGCAAGGGGACGTTTTCCGGTTATGGAAATGATGGAGTTACCCCTTGGCTTCCCAAGCGCCTGGATTGCAGGTCATGTGGCCAATGACTTTTACAACAAATATAAACCAAAAGAATTTGATAAATATCAGGTGCTCATGCTTAGCACATCACCTATAAACGTAATCCAGACTGTTAAAAAACCCGTGAATACCCCGGAAGACGTAAAAGGATTAAAACTGAGGGGCACAGGAAGACTTGGTGATATTGTAAAAGCCTTCGGCGGCACTCCAATTCCTGTTTCTACACCCGAAATGTATGATTCGCTCAAAAAAGGTGTCATTGAAGGCGCATTGCTCCCACTTGAAACATTGAAAGGTTTTAAAACAGGTGAAGTAATGAGATACTCCACTGCATCTTGGAGGGTAGGGAGTGCATATTGTTTCTACGTGGTCATGAATAAGGATAAATGGAAAAGTCTTCCTCCCGACGCACAAAAAACCATTACCGAGTTTTCCAAAGAGTTTACTGAACGCTGGACTGTTGAGTGGAATAATATAGACATTGAAGGCAGAGAATACTTTCTCAAACAGGGCGGCAAAATCATATATCTCAACGAAGCAGAAAATGCTAAATGGATAAAAGCAGCTCAACCTGTTATCGAAGACTATAAGAAAGATCTGACTTCCAAGGATTACAAGGCTGCCGAAGTTGACGGCTGGATAAAATTTACAAAAGAGCGCATTGAATACTGGACAAAACAGGAAAAGGTTAAGAAAATTCCTACTGCTTATCAGTATTAACTTGTGCTTAAAAACATAAAAGAGGAAATTCTATGAAGGAGTCTATTTTAGACGGAAAAAAGATTTTGGTAGTTGATGATGAGCCCGATGTTCTCGAGATTTTAAATGTCGAAATAATGGAAGCCTGCCCAAATTGTTCCGTTGACCAGGCTGATACTTATGAGAAAGCGATAAACAAACTCGAATCCACCCACTACGATGTGGTAATACTCGATATCATGGGGGTACGTGGTTTTGACCTTCTTGAAATTGCCATAAAAAAGAATATGAAGGCAGTGATGCTCACCGCACATGTCATAAGCGCCGAAGCCCTTAAGCGTTCCCACGAAATGGGTGCCCGAGCGTATCTCCCCAAGCAAACACTCGGCGAAGTTGTACCGTTCATAGAGGATGTACTCAATTACAAATTCGAACCCGGATGGAAAAGACTTTTTGAAAAATTACATGGATTCTTCACCGAAAAATTCGAGACAGACTGGGAACAGAAAACAGGCCTGAACTGGAAGGAATGGTAAGGGCCATCATACTGGGTGGTTGCGGATTATGGATTTTGCCCTTAAGAAAAATAGGTCAACGTCGATAAGCCTTATGTATGTAGCATGACACAACCATGAGTGTTTAAGACAACACCAGATTATTAAAACAAAGGAGGATAAAGAATGTTTAAACTGGGTAGGTATTTTGTTCTGGCAGTATTTTGTTTTTGTCTTCTTTTTTCACAGGCACAGGCAAGGGATTTGAAGGTGAGCCTTCCTTTACTGCCCCCGATGGTAGAGTCAAAGGATAAGGGCATTCTGGTAGACCTTCTCAAGGCAATGGCCGAGGAATACAAGGACGGGAAGATCACCTGGGATGTGTTTCCTTTTGTGCGATCGATAGATAACGTGGAGAAAGGAAGGGCAGATTTTCATATGCCTTTAATAACGCCGAAAGACCCTGGTAAGCTCCAGTTTCAATTCTCCTCTGAAGACATATACAAGGTCTTATTCATTCTTGTCACAAACAAGAACAACAAAGACATCAACCTCACGAATCTATCAAAGTACAAGGTGGAGACCGACCAGGGGAATAAGAACGTCCTCGATGGCGAAATTCCCAATATAACCGGCTCACCCAGCATCGAATCGAGCCTCCAGAAGTTGGATATGGGCAGAATAGATGCCTGGATTTTCTCAATGGGCGCAACCGACAAGACAATGAAGAAGCTTGCCCTGAAGAGCCTCAAGAGATGGGAATACGGGAAATATGACGTGAAGGCGGTACTGCCCCTCGGAGAGAAAGGAAAAGAGGTGGATAAGATATTTTCCGAACTCGTCAAGAAGCTAAAAGCGAGCGGAAAGTACCAGAAGATCATGGGGCCCATGCTTGATCAGAAGTTTGATCCGTGGCAGCCATAGACGCGGCGTTATAAATTCAGAATTTGACAGAACCGGGTCTTCCGGTCAGGAAGACCCGGCAAAGAAAAAAACAAAAGGGTCTATCCTTAATCTAATAAAAACACTTAAACTTTCCTGGCCTCACGACGGTTTGCTCAGGACAATTCGACACCGTTGCAAATGGCATATCCGAGTTAAATACATTCTTTCTTCCAGAAGTTAATACTGCGTGGCTTTTACCTGCGGCACAAACTCCTTCCTGAAGTCCACAACTGGCATGTTTTTCTTAACTATGAAGATTTCACCGAGCGTACCTCGGCTATTACGTTCATTCAGTTCACTTCGCCACCAAGCCCAAGAACTGGGTGATATTTAGCCGCCTCCTATGGGAGGGAACAAGGCCAGCGTATCACCCTCGGAAAGCTTTGTTTCTAAACTGCTGTGACAACCGTTGATAAAGATGAGGGCGACCTCTGTTGCGGGAATGCTGGCCTTGTCGATAATTTCTCCTACCGTTACTTCATCAGGAAGTTCAAACACCTTCACATCGAACCGGTTTTCCCGGAATGTTGCAAATAATTTGACAGTTACATGCATATCGGTCATTCCAAAAGTATCATTTTGTCTGCCCCATGACAATGTTTCATTGAAATCTATCTCTATCATCAATGCGGATTGTTATATATTCACCATTGCCGTAAGTACTTTTTATGGATAAATCACGGGGGGCAATAATATTATCTCCAAGATACGCAGCATGTATTTCTTTCCAGAAAGCTTCCCTCTGTTCCTGAAGGAAGCCGATGATGGCAGAACAGCCCATGATAATGCCCTTCCTGAGAAAAACAGGACCCAGTTCCTCCATGAGAAGGTTAAAAAGTTTGATGGTGATAGTTCCTTGCCGCGCGTCAACAGACATGTCTTTTTTGCGATAGGTAATGGAATTTCTCAGACATGCGTAAAAACCACCCCTTCTCAACGTAGCGCCAACAAGACCCGGAAGGGCCGAGGAAAATGCCACAACGGAATAGTCATTCAGAATGGTCCGAGAGATGTCATCGACACACTGTCTATCAAGGAAAACCGTACTTATCTTTTCTTCCACGAACGATTTTTTTAATGATAACTGCCGGAAAAGAAGGTCCTCAATGCTTTTCCCTACCTGACATCGGAAGAAAAAGCCGCCCTGAAAGATAGGCCGAAAATAGGGAAATAATGCTTCTCCTGCCTCGATGCGCACACCGGGGCAATTTTCAAGGACCGCCCGTGTTTTGTTTTTCATCCTCTTCATAAATGGCAAT
>JAPLKC010000068.1 GCA_026388255.1 Pseudomonadota bacterium
CTAGTACGAGAGG
Source organism: Pseudomonadota bacterium (assembly GCA_026388255.1). NCBI lineage: Bacteria > Pseudomonadati > Pseudomonadota > Pseudomonadota bacterium. The sequence goes on from JAPLKC010000068.1 coordinate 14, forward strand.
ACCGGGATGGACGTACCTCTAGTGCACCAGTTGTCACGCCAGTGGCATGGCTGGGTAGCTACGTACGGAAAAGATAACCACTGAAAGCATCTAAGTGGGAAGCTTGCTTCAAGATTAGTTATCCCGTCCGGTAGCAGTACCGGGCTAAGATCCCAGATAGACTATCTGGTTGATAGGCCGATTGTGTAAGCATAGTGATATGTTGAGCATACCGGTACTAATAGATCGAGAGGCTTGATCATACTTCATTATTTACAACATATATAGTTGTCTATTTAAGTTCGATGCTTCGCATATAACAGTTTTTGCGAAGCACATGCTCTTTAAAATTAATGTAGGATTGAGAATGCGCAGTATGGGTTTAAATTCTAACTTCGCAATTCTAAATTCGAAATTGATACAAGTTTCCCGGTGACTATAGCGGAGGGGCAACACCCGTTACCATCCCGAACACGGTAGTTAAGCCTTCCTGCGCCGATGGTACTGCACGAGAGATTGTGTGGGAGAGTAGGACGTTGCCGGGTTTAAGATATAAAAAGAAAAGCCAAGGAATTTTTTCCTTGGCTTTTCTTTTTATCACCACAGTGATGAGGCTGAGACGCTTTCTCTCTGATGGGCAATAACTTACGGCGAGACAGTTTCCGTCAGGAAACTGCTTAGGCTAACAACTCATAGAACTCCTTAAAATATTTAATACGTTCGGCTAAGCCGATGGTGCCGCCGTTAACTTTTTTAGTAATTTCCGTTACCACCTCCTCGCCTGAACCTTTGTCAGCCAGGGTGTTCAGCGAACGGGATTGCCAGAACCAGGCGGCTGACAACAAGGGATACTTGGACGCAACCAGATCAGGGTCGTTCAATATATTGTCTTCTACTGTTTCATCAAAGGCCCGGTAATTATTTTTACCGGTTAATTGAATATAGCCTCGACCTCTGAATTTATAACCATCCTTGCTTGCCTCGTCGCCATTACCCATTCTGTTCGCGTAAACACGTGACGCGATTTTTTCCGGTTGCCGCGCGTAACTGTCAGCCAGGTTGCCGGGAAAATACTTGGAAAATGTCTTTTTTAAACCGTCGGCAGAATAATGCAAATTCTCTTGGGTAACTTTAAAGCCACCGCTTTCGTGACTGCACTGTGCTAAAAAGTGAGCTAAACGCAGGGAAGAGTTGATCTGGAATTTTTCAGCACACCCGGCAATTTCATTGATAACCGCATCAGGAACATGATTTACCAGCTTATCCATTGATAAGCCTGAAACATTGACGTTATCTGTTCCGCCTACAGGCGCCGGTTTTCCGGCAGCGGCATCAGGAAACATTTTTAAAAAGGTATCAGTACCGACAATGCCGTCCGCGGTTAAACCATTTGCGCCCTGCCAGGCTTTTACCGCGTTTTCTGTCGCTGTACCAAAAAAACCATCAGCTTTAATCCCTAATCTGGTTTGTACTTTTTTTACATCATCGCCTGCTGATCCAACTTTAAGCAACATTGTCCACCCCCTCTTCTACCATACTGTTTATATTCTGCAATTTCTGGACATAAAGCAATGAAAAATATTCATCAATTGTTTTAATGTCTGCAATGTATATTGTCTTATCTTCTATAAAAAGTTGCTGTCACATGGACAGACTACAGTCATTCACCATACGGTAAATCTGGTGAGTAAAGCCATCTCGATATTTTTAATAAGGCAGAATAAAATGTTCAGTGACATTTTTGAATGTACAGAATGAGATTTACTTTGCAGTGCATTTGAGCACCGGGAAGTGCATGACCGTTGAAGTTAAAATAAAATGAAATGAAAATATCTGAATCTAAAACGCTTGAAGAGTTCTGAAAACAATTTAAGTGTCCAACTGGTGTGAACAAAAATATGTTCAATGTTCAAAAGTTCTCGCTTCGGACAGATTGAATTTGTAATGCCTGATAAATTTCTTGACATGTTCTTGAAATAGCAGGACAATGCATTTGAATCCGTTAATGGAAAAGGTTAAATCTTACTTGTGGCTGGACAACGGGACTCGACAAATTTATAATGGTTTATAAATAATATTTTCAACTTACGGCTTTTACGGCAGTCAAAACGTCTCAATTTGCCGAGGGCAGACAAATGGCAATGAATCCTCCCGAAGTAAATTATGGGACATTAAAACCCGGGGGAAAAGAATAAAAGGGCAACTTGACAGGATTTATTTTTCCGGTGAGGGAAAGATATTTACTTAGTATGTTAAATCCATTTTCCTATTCCTTTGGCGGGGTTTTAGAACTAAAACCTCATGTTTTCACTTATGGGGAAGGTGAGGGTTTTTCTGCTTAGCTAACGCAAGTAAGAAGTATAAAATAAGACTTCTTTGTGAAAAGGAGGATAGGATGGGATTGATCAAAGTTGAAGACGTAACTAAAGAATATAAAGTAGGGGAGGTAAGTCTCAAGGCATTGAAAGGAGTGAGCTTTGAGATTGATCCTGCCTCCTTCGTCTCCTTTGTGGGGCCTTCTGGAAGCGGCAAGACAACGCTCCTGAACCTGATCGGATGTCTTGATAAACCAACAGAGGGCCGTTTAACAGTAGCAGGCACGGATGTCCTGGCCCTCGACCGTAGAAGAAGCGCCCTCTTCAGGGGCAATAATATCGGCTTCATATTCCAGGATTTCAACCTTATTCCCGTGCTCACTGTGTACGAGAATATTGAGTATCCCCTGCTTATGGTTCAGAACATTCCATCAGCAAAAAGGCGAGAGCGCGTAATGAAACTCCTTAGTGCTGTGGGTATGCTGGAGCAGGAAACCAAATATCCTGATCAGATAAGCGGCGGGCAAAAACAGCGGGTAGCTGTAGCGCGCGCTCTCGTGACAAACCCGAGTCTTGTACTCGCTGATGAGCCGACAGCAAACCTTGATTCCAAAACAGCATACATGATTATAGAGCTGATGAAAAAGATGAGGGATGAATTCAGCACTACTTTTATCTTCTCAACGCATGACCAGAAGATCGTAGGAGAAGCGGAAATCATATATACCCTCGAGGATGGATTGTTAAAAGACCGCCAGGTAAAGGGAGGGGCTAATGGGTAATCTCTTCAAAATAGCCATCAGGAATCTCATGAGATACAGGAGAAGGACGCTTCTCACCGGATCGCTCGTAGCAATAGGAGTTGTCTTCGTCCTTATCTTTGCTGCCGTATCCGGTTCTTTTAAAAACATGATCATCGGCCAGATTACAGATTCCATGCTGGGCCACATTCAGATCCATCAAAAGGGCTATGTGGCGTCAATTGACAACCTGCCGCTGACTCTGAACATGGGACCCCAGGCCATGGCAAGGGTGGACAAATTGCTTTCCGGGACATCCGGCGTTGAAGCATATTCGCCGAGAATAAAGTTTGGAGGAGGATTCAGCAATTATACTGAGACGACTAATGTCAGGCTCAACGGCGTGTATCCGGAAAAAGAGCTGAAGACAGTTCCGCTCCTTGCGTCAAGAATCATTGAAGGCGAGAAGGCTGTAAAAAAGGATGAGATTCTTATTCCGGAGTTGCTTGCTCGCGGCATGAAGATCAAGGTCGGGGACATGGTTGTCATCATAGCCACGAACAAGGACGGCTCAGTGAATGGGAAACAGTTGAAAGTCGGTGGAATACTTGAAAGCGCTACAGGACCTGGCGGAAGGGATGGCTATCTCCATATCGAGGATGCCATGGAAATCCTCAGGATGGATGCTCCGGAGGTGAGCGAGATTGCCGTAAGGCTCCACAATTTTGGAAATCTCAAATCTGTTTATAATAAACTCACCAGCGCCCTTTCGAAAGAGCTTGACAAAGAGGGTAAACACGTATTTGAGATACATACCTGGGAAGGGCTGTCACCCTTTTACAATATAGCCCGTATGATTGATATGATGGCATTTTTCATCAAACTTATGCTGATTGCCATTGTGCTGGTGAGTATCATGAATGTGATGGTCATGGCGGTCTATGAGAGAATCAGGGAGATAGGCACCATCGCAGCCATAGGGACTCTGCCCGGGAAAATCCTCTCCATGTTCCTCATAGAGGGCTTTTCTCTCGGCGTTTTTGGTGCTGCGATAGGAACGGTCTTTGGGCTAATCATCATCAATATCCTTGGTCTGGCAAAGATTACTTTTAATTTCGGGATGCAGACAGGGCTTGTTTTGTCACCGGTGATTAGAGTGCCGGATGTCATTGTCACGGCATTGATCGTTATCCTCGTTGCCACGGCTGGAAGTCTCCAGCCGGCATTCAAAGCATCCAGAATGAAGCCTATAGAGGCACTCAGACATGTATAAACGCGCATATAAGGCGTGCCGGTGATGAGCGATGAACACTAAAACAGAAGGAGTAACCTATGTTTAAAACATTAATAGCATTACTGATGGTAGTATTTCTCGCTGCAACTGCCTATGCCATTGACGGTGCCCAGCTTCTTGCACGGATAGACAAGAACTTGAGCCCGGAGTCCTATGAATCATACCGGAAAATCATCAACATAGAGCCGAATGGCAGCAAAAAGGAATATACCTATTACACTGCAAAAAAAGGGAAAGACAAGATTGTGGGGCTATTTCTCTCCCCGGCAAGCGACAAAGGGAGGAGCACGCTCAGGCTGGCCGATAATATGTGGCTCTACATCCCGAACGTGGGAAAGCCGGTTCGCATCACAAGCCTCCAGTCCGTGGTCGGCGGAGTCTTTAATAATGCCGATATTCTGGCCCTTGATTACGCTGTCGAATACGACGTTGAGAAAGTTGATGCTTCCGGCTCTGAACAGCTTATATTTCTCAAAGCAAAGACAAAGAGCGTGGCTTATGACAGGCTCAAGATGTGGGTGGACAAGGACAAGCTTGTTCCCATAAAGATAGAGTGCCTTACCGAAGCTGATATGCTGATCAAAACCCTCTATTTCAAGGATATAAAGGACTTTGGCAATGGACTTGTAAGACCCGCAGTTATAGAGACTGACAGTCCGCTTTACAAAGGCTATAAATCGGTCATGGTCTTTGCCAAGATCAAGAAACGGGATTTTAAGGATGAGGTCTTTACCCTGACCTTTATGCCGAAGATGGAATCGCTGAGGTAAATTGATTGCGGATTTCCGATTTCGGATTGTGGACACTTATCAGTCTTTTGTTTGTATCTCTTCACGTTTCTTTCTTTATATCTGGCGGCGCCTATGCTGAGGAATATAAATTCGATGCTGCCGAGGTCGATAAGAAGCCGTACAGTATAGGCGGTTATGTAGAATTTTTTCCTGTCCTCTTTGGAGTGGACAGAAATGCTGCCTTATACAAGCTCAACTTTTATAATCGCAAGACAGACGCCACAACACCTGAATATGACGGGACACTCCAGTTGGAGGGAAGCCTTGAAAAGGGTATCTCACGTTTTTACGTAAAAACGAATACGAGTTACACCAATAACTATGCAGTGGAAACAACAAAGACAAAGATTTTCGAGGGCAACATCTCTCTCAAGCCGTCGCCTGCCTTTGTTTCGGAATTCGGCAAGAAAACGCTCAACTGGGGCAAGGGCTATGCCTGGAACCCGGCGGCATTCCTTGACAGACCAAAGAATCCCGATGATCCCGAGCTTGCCCGTGAGGGGTACATTGTGGCATCTGTAGACTACACGAAGAGCTGGGATGGTCATCTGAAGACCTTCTCCTTCACACCTGTGCTGGTGCCTACATACAGCGGTGTAAATGATGATTTCGGAGAAACAGGTCATTTGAATGTTGCATCCAAGTTTTACTTTCTCTTTTACGACACGGACATAGATCTCATGTTTCTCACAGGCGGCGCTAAAACTACGCGATACGGTGCGGATTTTTCGCGGAACATCACCACGAATCTCGAAGTGCACGGTGAATTCTCGCTGATCAACTCCAGCCAGAAGATGGCCGTTGACCGGAATGGGAATACGTACCAGTCAACCTACGGGGCGAAAAATTATCTCTTTGGCCTGCGTTATCTTACCGCCAACGATACAACTTATATCTTCGAGTACTACAGAAACGGCACAGGGTTTAATACCAGAGAGATGAGGAGTTATTTTTCTTTCATCGACTCGGGTTACGCAACATATACCGCTACAGGCAATCCTGCTCAGATGAACAAAGCTGATACCTTATACCAGGGCGGTTATGGAAAACCCAACCCCGGGATGAATTACCTTTATCTCCGTGCCAGTCAGAAAGAGCCCTTCAACATCCTCTACTTCACCCCTGCAATCACCTGGATCGTCAACATTGATGACAAAAGCTTTTCCATGTCTCCTGAGCTGGCCTACACCGGTTTTAAGAACTGGGAACTTCGGCTTCGGTCTATCTTTATCGTTGGCCCGAAGGGAAGCGAATTCGGAGAAAAACAGAATGATTACAGGGTGGATTTCAGGATGAGGTACTATTTTTAGGCTAATAATGTTCTGCCTCCTTGTTGCAGATGATATAGAAAAAAGGCTTCAGAAATACTATACTTAATTAAAAGCAGGGCCACGGAGGTGAGAGAAGATGCCTGGCAAAGAATACGAATGCAAGGAATGCGGTCGCGCCTTTCTTATATACGAAGAGAATAAGAGGGAGTTGAAATGTCCCGGTTGCGAAGGCGGGAATGTGGTTGTGAAGCAGGCACAGCCCCTGCCGCAGTGGATACAAGTCTTGAATAATAAAGGCTCAAGCTGAAAATAGAATAAGGAATGGCGTTGCCATTCATACAAAATTATTAAGGGGCAAACTTCGAAAATATTTGTGATGTTTACCCCTTAACTTTGTTGGGCCGAGGCGATTGTCATACCTTGTTGCATCGCCTGTGTTATCGTAGCGTCTCAAAATAACCCAAATAAACCTTTTCTTTTTAAAGTTATTGTATTAAAATAACCTTGTAAAATTAAACTAAGAGATTGTGATGAAACGATTCATTGACAAAGAACTCATAGCCTGGAAAGAGAACAAACGGCGTAAACCGCTGATATTAAGAGGTGCTAGACAGGTAGGAAAAACCTATTCGCTAAAACAGCTCGGGGAAAAACATTTCGAAAATATTGCCCTGATTGACCTTGAGCGGAATCTTTCATGGCACCGAATATTTGAAGGTGACCTGAACGTCCGGCGCATTGTCGCCGATCTGGAAATAGTCCTGAAGCAGAAGATCAGCCCGGAAAAAACACTTCTTTTTATTGATGAAATACAGTCATGCCCCCGTGCTATTACAGCCCTTCGTTATTTCTATGAAGAAATGCCCGATCTTCATGTGGTTGCAGCCGGTTCGCTTCTGGAATTTGCACTGAAAGACACTTCCTTTCCTGTCGGGAGAATTCAGTTTCTTCACCTCTATCCCTTAACATTTCCGGAATATCTGTACTCTATCGGCAACACTGAGGCTGTCGCCACCGTGCTTGACGAACCAAAACCTTTATCGCCGGTTGTTCATGATTATTTGTTGGAAGAACTCAAAAGGTATTTTTTTATCGGTGGGATGCCTGAAAGTGTCCGTGCCTATTTGGATACCGGTTCAATGCGTGAAGCATTCCATGTTCAGTCAGAAATCATCGAAACGTACCGGATGGATTTTGCAAAATACACAACAAAGGTAGACAAATATTTTTTGAACAATGTTTTCACCGCTCTTTCCAGGAGCGTGGGACAGCAAATTAAATATGCCCGCCTTGGCGAGGGTTTCTCGAATCCGACTTTAAAACGGGCCTTTGAAGTATTAAGTCTTGCCGGTGTAATACGAAAAGTCCCATCTGCAAACCCCGAAGGATTACCTTTGGGAGCCTCTGCTTCCTCGAAGATATTTAAAGCTCTTATGGCTGATATCGGTCTTATGCAGAACCTTTCCGGCATGCCGATAGACACGGAATATGCAAAAGCCGATCTTTTGAACATCTATCGTGGCGCTATGGCGGAGCAATTTGTAGGGCAGGAAATGCTTGTTGCTCAAAAAGGAGATCTCTACTATTGGGACAGACAGGCAAAAAGCAGCTCTGCAGAAGTGGACTACCTTGCCGTTATAAAAGATGTGGTTCATCCGGTAGAGGTAAAAAGCGGATCATCGGGAAGCCTGAAAAGCCTCCATCTGTTCAAAGAAGCCTATACTAACAGCGGTACGGCTGTTGTACTGTCTTCGCGGCCTTATGCAGAAATGCCTGAAAAAAATATTATCTTCATCCCCTTGTATTTTGCTTTTTCCGCTACGGGAGGGGTAGAATCTTTGTAGCCTTTCCGTGATAATAATTGGCCTCGTGTTTTTTACGGCAAACTTCGTTGTCTTCGGCGGGGCAACGAGTTAAAGGTCCATCTACTTTGTCGCCCTTCGGCGTTTCTCACTCCGACGTACTGCTAAGTACGCCTCCATTCATCCCGCCTTGAACTTCGTGTACCTGAAACCTTTTCCTTGCCGCCCAGACAAGAATACATAACTGTGTGTATTATACCCCAGCCTGTTTTTATCCGGGTATCCGCAAGCTGCCAATTATGCTATGGAATACGAAACTTTGTTGCGGGTGGCAACCATCATAACGGTTTACCCTGCATGAATATGCGGGGCAAATCCCTTCGGCCAGAGTAAATTGAAAGATAATGTATTAAGAAGTTTAGTTATATATTTATGGACGTCCCCATTATCCCCTACACAATCTCGCAGCGTCTGCGGCTGACCAATACAGAACTGATGGCTCTGGAAGAGAGCTGATTATGTATTTTTGCCAGGTCTATTAAAAGCAGCGGCATGTCGGGGATTTTGATCTGCGGCGGTCTGCTTCGCTTCGCGATCCTCCATCGTACGTTCAGTACGATTACGGCCTGCAAAGCTCGCAGCCCATCCACATCTGCAAAATCCCCGACATGCCGCTGCTCACCCAAGCCGGATTTACATATGCGCTTATGTAAATCCGGCGGAAATGAAGAATGATTTCTTCATTTCCCATACTTCGCGCTTCCTTACTCTGGTTTTTCCTTGTGATCCCAATGTGGCTTCATGCATAGAACGAGGCGACGACGACGAGCCGACGCAGGCATTAGCTTACACAGTGAAGGCTCTGCGAGCTTTGCTGCAGGAGGGGGCGACGTGAGCCCAGGCAATAGCGGAGCGCGAAGAGGAGGCAACGAAGTTACCTGTGTAATATGATAAAGGGCATGTTCGTACCAGATACGCAACGGTCTTGCCAAAAAAGTATCACCTCTTTATCGGATAGAACGGGTTGATTTAATAAGGGTATTATGGGCCAATTCAAATGTCAACGGCCTGTTGCCCGAATCCCCTTTGATCCCAACCCCGTATTTGTTCTTAACATGTCTTCATTATGAAGATTTGTGCCTTCCGGATTTTCACCTGTTTCATAAAAAAGGTGCAGGGGACGAAGATACATC
>JAPLKC010000069.1 GCA_026388255.1 Pseudomonadota bacterium
CCCGAGTTCCTCCTCTGCCCTTTGAATGGTTCCTGGATCGACAGCAAGCTTTGGTCGTGGCATAATCATCCTCCTTTTAGAAGATTGCTATTAAAAGGATGATATGCTACTTAATATGTCATGTAAAGGAGGATATGATATAACAAGATAATTATTATAGATAAGCAGATTGTCATAACAGGATCATTTAATTTCAGTAAGGCTGCTGAAGAGAAAAATGCCGAGAACTTATTAATACTCAAGAATCCGGAGCTTGCCGGTATCTATATTGATAATTTCCTGAAGCATAGGGCTCATTCTGAGAAGATGATAAACCATATCTTACAGGTAAACAATTGATCTGTTATGGGAGTGTCAGGTTGAATATCGACAACTATAAATTAGAGTATTTCATCCATCAAGGTTTTCTTTAAAACAGCCTTTGCTACCAGATCACCTTTTACATTATAAGTGCCGTTTTGTATTGCCTCCTTTATGCTACTAACTTTATCCTGCCTAATTGAAGGCGCTGCATTAATCTTTGCAACAAGCTTAGCTATATCTATATTTTTGCTTGATAATTCTATCTTATCAGACATAACCACATTCTGGTTTTCCCCTGCTGCTGTCTCTTTCGGTGATTTAGTTTGGGCAGATTTTGCAGCCGCATTGAATGAGCTAACCTTTACATCTTTATCAATCCTCATAAAACATCTCCTTTTTTGCCATTAGGACATACAATAGTATAGAGTTATCCTATTAACCTTCTTTACAGCCTCTCAAGCTATCACTTTGAACAATACTCATACCCAAGTGTTCTGAATATATCATCTTTTTTACTCATATTTTCTTAATCTTTCCGTCATTTGCTCGCCTATCCGGTCAAATAACATCTTTTTCGTGCCAGCTTCAGATATCATGACGTAGTCTTCATGTGTGACATTACCGTTAGCAGGTTCTTTTTCAGAATATTTTGCTTTAACCTTCATGTTCTTCATGTAGGTTTTTATAACGCTGCTTATCTGGTGGTCTGATATCCTCATGGTATACTCTTATATCTTTATCGGATGAGTTGCAAAAAAACTTAAGACTAAACTTGAACAAGATGAAGAACTGAACGAATATACCGACCGCTATGACGATTATACTTTCCGGGACAAGTTCATTTTTAACCCTGCCGCTCGTGATGTTTTCGATAAATACGGAGAAGAAGCATTCAATAAGATGTCAGAGGAGGAATATTTTGCGGAAGAAAAGTCTTCTATTAAAAAATATGAGAAAGAGTTTGCAAAAAACGGATTGAAAAACATTGCCTTATCAAGTGGTGAATAGAACGTAATTTACCGTCAAAAAAGATAATACTTATTCCGAATCTTGCCGGTAAATACATTGATAACGGGCAGAAACACAAAACATTACATGAGCATAAACCGGTCTTATTACAAACTATATAAAACTTCAGAAATGTATTTATTCTGTTTTTTCTTTGCATCAAATATGCTAATCAGATAGTATCTGTTTTTTATAACAAAGGGGGATTAATATAAACATGGGATAGTTTAGGGCGTTAAATGCTTCTTTAACCTTTCCTACTACAGCAACAGGAACCTTGACCTCAATTAAAAGGGATTGCGACTTGTTTAACGGTCATCTGCTCTTTGAGAACAGAACAGGAACCTTGACCTCAATTCTCGGCGGAGGCCTTTACCTTTTCGGAAAGGGTATCCTGGAACCTCTTATTGTAACCGGACAGGAAGACGGGGCATATCTACTTATCTGCGGGGAGAGGCGTCTTGTTGCAGCCCAACAACTGGGGCTTGAATCTGTACCGGTGCGGGTGATAGAAGAGGGTAAGGAATCAGGGGAGACCATAGCCCTTCAACTGACAGAGAATCTTCAGAGAGAAGACCTCAACCCTATTGATCAAGCGAAAGGAATAATCTCATTTATTCAGGCCAAACATCCCGACTTGTTCCACACGATTTCACTTTTAAAACTTTCTCCTGAAATTCAGGCCGCAATTTCTGCAGAAAACCTCCCCTTTCTCAGGGGTATCTCTTTGCCGCAAACCTTGATTGCCCGGATCTCATGAAAATATTTAACGACATTTTGAAAACGCCGGTTACTTATATTACTCTGGAAAGAATGCTTGCCACATACAAGAAGGTTAAACCTGACCCGAATAATACAAAGCCCAAATCCATGAAAAAACAGGTTAAAGGTCTTGTATCCATAAAGACAGATTTTGAAAAGGGCCTTGGAACGTATATACGGGAAGACGTTGAAAAATTCCTCTATGAGCTCCAAGTTTTCTGTGATTTTGTACAACAACAGGCGCTAAGGGCTCCATACGGCAAGAAAAGACCACCACAAGTGTGAAAAGGGCACTTAAGAGGTGGGGATAGGGCGTAATGCCATTGCCCTGACAATTATCCTGTTTGTTATTCTTAGCCCAATGCATTACAATATACCACTATGAATAAATTCAAATTAATCAGCGGATACGAGCCGAAGGGGGATCAACCGGGGGCAATTGAGAAACTCGTAAAAAATATAAAGAAGGGTGTTCAGCATCAGGTGCTGCTCGGTGTTACCGGTTCAGGCAAAACCTTTACCATGGCAAATGTGATTGAGCGTATGCAAAGGCCAACATTGATCATCTCCCACAATAAGACCCTTGCAGCCCAGCTCTATACGGAATTCAAAACCCTCTTTCCTGAAAACGAGGTTCATTTTTTTGTGAGCTACTACGATTACTATCAGCCGGAAGCATACATGCCTTCCACGGATACTTACATCGAAAAGGATTCCTCCATCAACGAGGAGATCGACAAGCTCCGGCTCCTTGCCACCAATTCACTCTTTGAGAGGGATGATGTGATTATTGTGGCGAGTGTTTCCTGCATTTACGGCCTCGGTTCGCCGGAGGCATATTACGGGATGCTTGTATATCTTGAAAAGGGCCAGCAGATAGAAAGGAAGACCCTCCTCGATAAACTTATCCAGTGCCAGTATGAGAGGAATGATCTCGATTTTTACCGGGGCAGGTTCCGCATCAGGGGCCCTAATATCGATATATTCCCTGCCTATGAAGAGGAAAGGGCATTCAGGGTGGTTCTCGATGACAATGTAGTAGATGCTATCCATCTTATCGACCCCCTTACCGGGCAGATCATTGAGAAGCTGAAGAAATGCACCATATTCCCGACCAGTCATTATGTCACACCGAAGGAGACACTTGACCGTGCTGTACTTACGATAGAGGAAGAATTAAAGGAACGTCTTGAATTCCTCAAAACTCAGAATAAACTCCTTGAGATGCAAAGGATTGAAATGAGGACGAAATATGACCTTGAGATGATCAAGGAAATCGGTTACTGCCAGGGGATAGAAAACTATTCGAGGCATCTTACGGGCAGGAAACCGGGCGAGCCCCCACCGACGCTCATTGATTATCTCCCGAAGGATGCACTTGTGATGATTGACGAGAGTCATGTCACGGTGCCGCAGCTCACGGGTATGTACCGCGGTGACAGATCACGGAAGCAAACCCTTGTGGAATTCGGCTTCAGACTCCCTTCTGCCCTCGATAACAGACCTCTTACATTTGAAGAATTTGAGGGGAGGACAGGACAGGTAATGTATGTTTCGGCAACACCGGCCAAATACGAGCTTGGAAAGGCAGATGGCCATATCATTGAGCAGATAATAAGGCCGACAGGCCTCATGGACCCCCGCATCGAACTGAAGCCGGCCAAAGGCCAGGTAGAAACCCTGCTTGGAGAGATCAAAAAAGTAACAGAGGCTAAAGAGAGGGTCCTTGTCACAACCCTGACAAAACGGTTTGCGGAAGACCTGACCGATTATCTTCTTGATGCAGGCATCAAGGCAAAATATCTCCACTCCGGCGTTGATACCCTTGAGCGTGTTGCCATTGTGAGGGATTTGAGGATGGGCAGGTTCGATGTTCTTGTTGGTGTGAACCTCCTGAGAGAGGGCCTTGACCTGCCGGAGGTTTCGCTTGTTGCCATACTCGATGCGGATAAGGAAGGTTTTTTACGCTCCGGGACATCCCTTATCCAGACCTGCGGAAGGGCTGCGAGAAATATAAACGGCAGGGTCATCATGTTCGCAGATGTCACAACGGAATCCATGAAGCACGCCCTGAGCGAAACCCGGAGGAGGAGAGAGGTTCAGGGTGAGTATAACCGGGAAAACGGGATCACCCCGGAAGGCATCATTAAATCGGTTGTGGATATCCTCTCCTCGATCTATGAGAAGGATTATTACTCGGTGCCTCTCGACGAGCTTGAGGCGAACGGCGTTGAGCCGAAGAAATTGTCCCGTATGATGAAAAAACTGAAGAAAGAGATAGGCGAGGCGTCGAAGAGGTGGGATTTCGAGAAAGCAGCGCAGCTTCGGGATCGTCTGCTGAAGCTGGAAAAGATGGAGATAACACTTTGATTGACGAAACAGCCATAAATACCCTGCCTGAGTCGTCAGGCGTATATATCTTCAAGGACAAAGAGGGGAATATTATCTATATAGGAAAGGCGAAAAACCTTAAGGACAGGGTAAAGAGTTATATCGGCGAAAGCGAGAGAGACCCGAAGACGGAACGCCTTGTAAACAAAATCAAGAGTGTTGAAACCATACTCACAGGAAACGAGAAAGAGGCCTTTCTCCTGGAAAGTAATCTTATTAAGGAAAACACCCCCAAATACAATATAGATCTGAAGGACGACAAGACCTATGTCTCATTGAAGCTTACCATGCATGAAACATTTCCGGCCCTCTATATGACACGGAAGATCGAAGATGACGGCGCGCTGTATTTTGGCCCCTATCCCCACGCAAAGGATGTAAAGGAAGTGCTGAAGCTCATACAGGGTTTATATCCTGTCAGGAGGTGCAAGGATACTGTTTTCAGGAAGAGGAAAAGGCCATGCATCCTTGCGGAACTCAATAAATGTCTTGCGCCGTGTACGGCCAATTTCAATGAAAATGCATACAGGGCCGTTGCAGAGGAACTGGCAGACTTTCTCTCCGGGAAGGATGAAAAGCTGTTAAAAGACCTTGAAATGCGCATCAAAGAAGCCTCTGATAAATGGAATTTTGAAGAGGCTAAACACTTAAAAGAGCGGTATTTTGCCATAAAAGGCATGGTGGAAAAACAGCATGTCCACGAACATTTCGGTAAAAACCGGGATGTCTGGGCCTTTCTTGAAGGGGATAAGGGTGTAAGAATGGTACTTCTTACATTCAGGAGAGGGGTGCTGCTTTCGAAGAAGATGTTCAAAGAATCTTTGATGAAGGTTGGCTATGATGAGGCTATATCATCATTCCTTTTCCAGTATTATTCATCGAGACCCGTTCCCGATGAGGTGATTATCTCTGAAGCAATTGAAGATACCGCATTTTTGGAAAAATATCTGAAAGAGAGAAAAAGGGGCGATGTGAGGATATTCGGTCCGGCTAGCAGGGCTGCAAAAGAGATGATAGGGCTTGCCATTGAAAACTTGCATGAGCCGGAACCGGTTGCCCTTGAAGCGGCATTTAAAAAGGCACTTCATTTGAAAAAAGAACCTGAAAGAATTGAGATATACGATATTTCCCATACGCATGGCGTGAATCCAACAGGGGTAATGGTTGTATTTGAGGCCTTCAAACCGGATAAAAAGGGTTACAGGGTGTTTCATATAAAGTCAGCGCCGTCAATGGACGATGTGGCTGCAATGGCCGAAGTCATACAAAGGAGGACCGCCAATGAAAAGCTTGGACCGCTGCCGGATTTGTTCATCATAGACGGCGGGAAAGGCCAGCTTTCTGCTGTAACAAAGGTGCTTAAAACGCTGAGTATTGACAGAGATGCAATCAGTATTGCAAAGGGACAGCGCAGAGGTGGCATGGAAGACCTGATTTACATACCCAACCGGAAAAACCCGCTTTTACTCCCCAAAGCATCGCCTGTATTTAAAGAGATAGTCAAAATGCGGGATGAAGCACACCGCTTTGCAATATCATCTCACAGAAGATGGAAAAGAAAGACAGATCTGGCATAGCTCATATATACAATACGGTGAAAGAATATACTGTAGTTCCTCAGTTTTTAGATATATAAGGCCGGAAGGCTGTTCCCCTACCAGCTCCGCTCCGCTTCATTGCCCTTGCAACGGTTGACGGCGAAATCACAAAGTTTTTCGTGTCATAGACCAATTCCCGGCATCATTTTTATCATATTTACTGTTACCTTAAGGAGTCTGTTTTTAACTTTTCAACCTTTCAAAACCAGTCCAATTTAAACTTTAAGATGACACACTAAAAATGTATTGACAAAAAAACAAATGATTTAGTAGAGTTATTCTAATAAGTAGTAATGGGGGTTCGTTGGGGGCTATTGTCGGCAAAGACAATTCGGGAGTAGCATCTACCGTACATTTGAAGTACTTCTTGTGGAATCATATCTGCACTTCGCTTATCATCCAGTTTTTTGCTCACCGCGGGCAGGAAGGAGAAGGGAAATTATGAAAAATGGAAAAATATTTTGTTTTTATGTTCTCATCAGTGTTTGCATACTACTCAGTACCACAACATGCGGCTCGCATAAACCTATTCCTAACACTGAATTCGATATAATAGCAGCAAGGGCCGGATTAAAGTTTTTTGCTTTTCCAACAGAACATTTTTGCCCTGGAAGCATAGTTACTTTAGATCATGAGAGGAATGTTTTTGGATCACCGACTGGTTCATTGCGTGAGTGTTGTGATACGGACAAGTTATTTCCTACAGAGGGAAAAGGGCCAGCAGGCACATTCCTTTCAAGCCTCGAGCGCGGGATATCTTTTGATATCAGCTCATTACAAAAGGTATTACCGGTGCAAATCAAATTAGGCGCAGAGGCAAAATCAGCAGCGTTTGTTGTGTTACGAGTCCCTGAGACTACATCGGCCCTTTTAGGGTCTATTAAAATTGACGAATGGGTGGCGGATAATTGGGATAGCCAAATATCTGAAGCTTGTCAGAAGACACTGCTAAAACCCGAGGTAGAGGTCATCAGTGAAGTTATCTATGTAACAAATTACAGCCTTACTTTCTATAAATCAGAAGGACAGAAATTAGAGGTATCTCTCCAAAACGTTGAAGAATTTATTAGTGGCGGTTTTAAAGTTTCCGGGGGACGCGTTGAGGCAGGGAGTGTGGTTTTTAATGCTAAATTGCCTCTTCTTTATACAACCTATCGACCGACATTACATGAACCAAGACCACGTGTTAGCAACGAATTCAATGAAAAGGAGGAAAAATTCTTCTCGAAAATGATAATGTACTCAGGCTTTAATCCAAAAGTTGAATTTATCCGTAGGATGAAAGAAAACAGTTACAAAGTAAATCGTATTACGACCTATATTATACATGGCACTTCCGTTCATATCATCGATGAGATCAAGGGGGAGTGGGTAAAGGGTACCCCTCTAACATATGAGTTTGTTATAGGTACCGGAACATATGCGGAGCTTGGAAAGCCCAAGATTTTTGATAATGATCGTAATATCTTGTTAGAACCAGTAAAAGAATCATATGGCGATACAGAGTTCCATTGGATTCGTGTAGGCAAAAAGTTTTCAATTACCATGACCCGAACCATTGATAATGCTTTGTGTATAGATGGGACCAGGGATTTTATTGCGGGCGTAAATAGATTTAAATTCCTCGAATCTTATGAAAAAAGAGTCTATCTTGATCGGGAGCCAATTTTTGTTGATGCATATGCAGTCAATGCCTACCTTGAGCAAAGCATTCTCCCAGACGGTGTACAAGATTCCAATTTTGCAGTTTTGCAACAGACCCTTGCTGGGTTGCATGACAAGGAATTCTTATCCAAGATTAAGTTACAGAATCTGAAGCAGGGCTGGGTTTTTTTCAAGGGACAGATTCCCCCGAAAGGGTTGTTTGTTATAAGAGTTGCGTGCCCGTAAATTGCATAAGGATCAATTAAAAAACGAATTTGCCCGCAACTATAGAAGCCCTATGCCAAGAGCAAAAGACATGTTTGCAACGCTTCACACTTCTTTTGGCCAAGAATGTTGTATGATATTTTAAAAGCTAACTTTTGATGAACTCGTAAAAAGTCGTATTTCTGTCGCTTTGTCATTCCCACGAAAGTGGGAATCCAGTGATTTCAATGTGTTCTGGACTCCCGTTTTCACGGGAGTGACGGTTTTTTGACTTTTTACGAGTTCATCAACTTTTAATACCATGAAAAAAATTAGGCTCTTTTTTGTTCATTCATTCAATGGTTTTCTTAGGATTGTTCGCATTATTCGGTTTTCTTATGAATGATAATAAGTCTTTAATATTTCCGGTAGTTTTATCATTCGCAGGTGCAGTATGCGGTTCGTTTATAAGAATTATCAATACTATTAAAAATCAAAAATAATTTTGTAGCTTTTAACAACATCATATAACGCGGAATATGCGGTTCAATAAATTGCGTTATTAGGCGGATTCTACTCGCAATTGCTCTATCTCAAGATGGTGAATTGCAGCTTCAGCGAACTGATTTCTACAGCAGCAATAAAGATTGTCCTCCGGCGTGTATTTTTTAAATAAGTATTTGCCTGTGCCTGCCGGAAAACAAGAACCTGTTATCATAGCAAGAACATACAAGACAAACCGAATCAAATGTTTTAATATTAGGTATAATGGCAGGATATATCTCTCAGCATGAAATTGTTATTAAGGACAGCGTTTTGAGATTATGAAATATCAGGGTAATATAGATACTGTAAAGTTTGCGCGAGCCGCGGATCTGGGCAATCTTGAGTTTCTCCATGCCACGTTTATTTTGCATTCATTCCCCAGGCATACCCATGAAACATTTGCCATAGGTGTCATAGAAAGAGGTGTACAGGCAACATATTATGGCGGCTCAACACATATTGCAACTGCCGGCGATATCTGTCTTGTGAACCCCGGTGAAGTCCATACAGGGTTTTCGCCCCATGAATCCGGATGGACATACAGGGTTTTCTATCCTGATGCCTCTCTCCTTCAAAGGACGGCAGAGGCTGCTTGTGTACTGGGTAGACGGCTGCCGCATTTCCCGTCACCGATCATCAAGGATCAGCCCCTCTCCCAAAATATCCTCCTTTTCTTGAAATTACTCGAAGAATCGGATGTTTCCCTTGAGAGGGAATCACTCCTCTTATCCGTTCTCACACAAATGATCCAAAGACATGCCGATGCCGGAGAAGGCAGGGCTGCATACTGGAAAAAAAAGAGGTGTGCCGTAAAGACGGTACTGGAATATCTGGACGCACATTTTACAGAGAATGTTACACTCTCTGAGCTTACCGATATTACCGATATGAGCGAGTTTCACCTCCTGCGCCTTTTTCGCGGTGAAGTCGGGTTGCCGCCCCATGCATATCTTATCCAGAAACGTATAAACTATGCTAAAAATCTGCTCTCTCAGCGTCTTACCATTGCACAGACCGCCCTTGAAGCAGGGTTTACCGACCAGAGTCATTTTACACGGCGCTTTAAGAAAATCATGGGCATTACCCCAGGGCAATACTGCCGTAACAGCAATATCGTACAAGAAAGAATCTGAAGCTTTCCTTATAATTTATAAAGGTCATTCATATACGGTATTGTACCGGTTATGCGATACCAAGTTGCCCTCATTTGCAACTTGGTATGAACATCAAAACAAGGAGGTTTTTTTATGATAAGAAGATGCAGCGATACGGATTTTGAAGTAATACTCGACATAATAAACGATGGAGCAAGGGCTTATAAAGGTGTGATACCCGATGATTGTTGGCATGAACCGTATATGACGCATGAAGAATTAAGCTTTGAAATACAGGACGGTGTTCTTTTCTGGGGGTATGAGGAGAAAGGCCGTCTGATCGCCGTTATGGGTATACAGGATAAAGGCGATGTGATGCTTATCCGTCATGCCTATGTGCGCACAGCAATGAGGAACCAGGGAATTGGCGAGAAGCTGCTCCGTTTCCACGCATCTAAAACAGTCAAGCCGATACTCATCGGTACATGGGCGGATGCGGTCTGGGCAGTAGCCTTCTACAAGAAGCATGGATACTTGCTCCTTGAGACAGAAGAGAAGAACCGTTTGCTGATGCGATACTGGACTATCTCAAAGCGCCAGATAGAAACCTCTGTGGTGCTTGCAGATAAGAAATGGACCGGCATATGAGCAGGCAAAAAGCCCTAGTTCTATGATAGCTAAATGGCATCATATCTCGTACATACCCTCGAATTCTACACCCTTTTTCTCCAGTATTGTCCTGACAGGGTCGCTGTTTATAGAGTCTATTCTTATGCAAATACCGCAATCGGAACTCAGATGTCGCGGCACAGGGATCATTTTACAGGGAAACCCGGCTTCAGTCAGCACTTTTTCAATACGAAAGACATGGCCTGTGCTGTAAGCTATGATAACAGTATGTGTCCCCTGAGGATCAGTCTTTTTCATACCTCTTGAGTGAGTCGGGCAACAGCTTCAATCGCTGCATTTACATCCTCTTCAGTATTGAATATGCCCAGTGAAAGACGCAGTGTTCCTGACGGAAACGTGCCAATTGTACGGTGTGCGGCAGGAGAGCAATGCAACCCTACACGACACAGAATACCGTACTCCTCATCAAGGCGCAAGCCTGCCTCTGATAGTTCAAGTCCGTCAATTTCCAAAGAGATTATCGGTGCTTGCAGTTGTGCATCCTTGCTTCCGTACACGGTCACGCCCGGTATTGCCGCCAGGCCATCGATCATCCTCTGGGTCAGCAACACTTCGTGCGTCCGGATTGTATCCACACCGCGTCCCATGATCCACCTTACACCGGCATTCAACCCCGCCAATCCGACTACATTAGGTGTCCCGCTTTCATAAATATCAGGCAGAAAATCCGGCTGTTCTTCATGTTCCGAGTAACTACCCGTTCCTCCTCTTTTAAGAGGCCTCATAAGCGCTGTATTCACGCGATCCCCGACAATCAGGCCGCCGGTCCCTGTAGGACCCAGGAGGGATTTATGCCCGGTAAAAGCAAGGAGATCTATGGCGCAGGAGTGCATATTGATCGGATACGCACCCCCTGTCTGGGCAGCGTCAACCAGAAATAATAATCCATGCCTTCTTGCAATGCGGCCGACCTCGCTGATCGGCAGCAATGTCCCCACCACATTTGATGCATGGTTCAGGGCAATTAAGGTTGTATTGGGACGTATTGCCTTCTCTATATCGGCAGGATCAAGAAAACCTTCTCTGGAACAGGGCACCGCTGTTATTGCAACACCTTCCTGTTCCAGTGCCCGCAATGGTCTCATCATCGAATTGTGTTCGAGACTGCCGGTAATCACGTGATCCCCTGGAGACAAAAGTCCCCGGATGGCAAGATTGAGCGCCTCTGTTACGTTATACCCGAAAACAACACGGAGAGGATCAGACGCACCGAATATTTCTGCAATTGCCTCACGGGTCTCATAAACAATACGGCCGGCTTCAATAGACAAACGGTGCGCAGACCGTCCCGGATTGGCGCCTATTTCATTTAAAAAATAGACCATGGATTCTGCCACACATGGCGGTTTTGGCCATGACGTGGCAGCATTGTCCAGATACACTATCTTTTTATTCAATTGTTGATCTCTGATATCTTTCATAATAACCCGCTGATCACTTGCTGAGCGTAAGCTTAAATTCTTCGTTTACTTCTTCGATTACAACCTGAAGACCTTTATTTGAAGACATGCGCCGCACATTTTCACGGGCGGTAACCGTATCCACAAAAACCTCGATAGGGAATGTGCCTTCATCTATTGCCTTGTTGGCCAATATAACCGGTTGAGGACAGGAAAGACCGCGCGCATCTATTGTTTTTATCATGGCATCCTCCATTAATGTTTTTCTCTCATGGTAAGTCCGATAAGTGTACATACCACAATACCCAATATTACTGCAATCATACCGTACTGAGAGACCCCACCTACCTTTAAAACCCCATCCACAAGGCTGTCCGGGCTACCGGCAAGACTGAAGTTATGGCTTACGCCCGCACCGACAATCATACCGAGGACGAATATACCCGCATCGCTGTCTCCTTCACCTGAAAGGATCAACTGCCTGCCGGGGCAACCGCCGCCCAGGGTAAAGGCCATCCCTGCCAGTGACATGCCCATAAAATTCCACAGGTAATTGCTGTGGGCCACGGGTTGCATTTCAAAACCGAACTTCACCTGTCCCAGAACCATGTTGGCAATAAAAGCTATTACAACGAGGGCAATAACTCCGCTGAGCAGGTGTGTGTCGCCCATGAGGATTACATCACGGGCAGCGCCCATAGTGCAGAACCTGGTTCTTTGCGCGAGAAAGCCGATAATCAGGCCCGCTGCCAGAGAAATCAGTAAAGGTGCGTGTAAAGAACCGGGACCTTTTGCGCTGAATAAAATAGGGCCGCCTGCAGAAAACTGGGGATGGAAGATGAGAAGAAGCAAAAGCCCTACGACGAAAAGCGGCATAATCAAGCCAACTGCAGTATAGGTTTTAAGGGAACGGCCAAGATTGTAACCTGACTTGAGGAATACAACCCCGACTGCGATACCCGCTCCCAATCCAATCAAACCGATAATGGCGTTCAAGTCGCCACCGGCCAGCCGGAGCAGCGCCCGCCAGGGGCAACCGAGAAAGGTAAGCGCTCCGATCATTGCAAATATACCAAGGACAAAGCGTACCAGCGGGGCGGACCCTGCACGTGATCTGAACTCCCGAAACAACAGAGCGGCAGCCATTGATCCCAGCACGAAACCGATAATCTCAGGCCTTATATACTGGACAACACCGGCGCGGTGCAGACCCAGGGCGCCGGCAATATCACGTTCAAAACAGGCCACACAGACACCCATGTTTGGCGGGTTGCCAAATTTCTGGAGCAGCGGTGCAATTATACCGATTGCTGCTCCGGCAAAGATAATGCCCCAGTGTGAGGCAAAGAAACTAATCATTTTCTTGGACATTTTGTCTCCCTCCTTAAAATGTTTTCACCCTGCTGCAAGCGAAATATCCTGCAGCAGACAACAGCCGTTAAAACAAAAAAACCGCCACCGGCATATGCCAGTTGCGGCCAAGGGAGCACACATAAGTATGATATCAAGACAGGATACTTCTCCCGGCAACCTCTGACAAATGCAGGTTTGCATATGAACGCCAACTGGCGCTCAAGGATAAGCATCAACTAACGCGGGGATAAATCATCATATAACCTTCATAATATATATTATTTTCATTTAACTAAGGTTAAAAATAGCACAAAAAAACTGAAAAAGGAAGGGGTTATTTAATATAGAAAGTATTACTTGAACAAGAAATTGTTCAAGTCTATAATGAGTATGTGACTCAATTATGAACAGCTAAATGAGAAAATATATCCTTTGAAGAAATACGGGAACATTTCCTGTGATGCAAATGAAGGTTTGCAAAGAAGAACTAAAAATATGTCCGGAAAGGAGAAGCCATGACTATTGGTATAGTGAGAGACGATATTTACTTGGAACATATCACGGATTCCTACCATCCCGAAAACCCTGACAGACTGAAAAATATATACTCAATGCTTGATACTATAGATAACAGCGGTATTGTATATATTTCTCCAAGGATGGCTACGCATGAGGAGATCGCCCTTAACCATGATGTGCTGTACATCGAATCCATTGCTTCGACACAAGGCAAGGAAAGAAGGCTTGACCCTGATACGGTGACGTCGCCAAAGTCATATGAAGCATCCTGCATGGCAGTCGGCGGGGTGCTGGAGCTTGCGGACAAGCTTGTTGCCGGTGAAATTGATACGGGTTTTGCTCTTGTCAGACCGCCGGGGCATCACGCGGAACGGAACAAGGCTATGGGATTCTGTATATTCAACAATATTGCTGTTTGCGCGAGATACCTTGAAAAAAAATACAATTTCAACAGGATTCTTATTGTGGATTTTGACCTCCATCACGGGAACGGGACACAGCACAGTTTTTATAAGGATTTTAAAGTACTCTATTTTTCAACCCACGCGTATCCCTACTATCCGGGAACAGGCTGGTATGAAGAAATGGGTGATGACGAAGGAAAAGGATATACAGTCAATGTGCCCCTGTCACACGGTATGGGAGACGCCGACTACTCATATATCTTTAAAGAGGTTCTGGCGCCGATAGCCGATCAGTATAAACCTGAAATCGTACTTGTTTCCGCGGGTTTTGATACACATCATAAAGACCCGCTTGGCGGTATGGCAGTTACTGAAGACGGTTTTGCAGAGATGACGGGCATTCTTCTCGATATTTCAAAGAAACATTGCGGAGGTATGACTCTTTTTGTCCTTGAGGGAGGATATGACCTGGGGGGTCTCACCAACGCAGTGAGGTCTGTCATTATGGAAATGAAGGGCGCCTCCACTTTTACCAGGGATAAAAAAGGAAACCCTTCAAGTGAAGTTATTCAGGTTGTTGACAGGGTAAAGAAGACTTTACGTCCCTATTGGCCCGGATTATAATTGCCTTTTGCGATTTAGGATTGCGGATTTTGGAATTAAAAATCCAAAATCCAAAATCCTAAATACATTTAGTCTTTCCAGATCATCTCTTTAAGCTCTTTACCGACTTTAAAGTAGGGGAGCTTTTTGGGCTTAACATCTACTAATTGTCCTGTTTTAGGATTTCTCCCTTTATATGCCTTATATTGCCTGATGGTAAAGCTTCCAAAACCCCTGATTTCCACCCTTTCACCTTTTACAATGGCCTGTTTTATGGTTTCCACTATTGTGTCCACTGCAACTTTAGCCACCTTCTGGTTTAATTTCAAATCTTCTGCTACCTTGTTGATTATGTCAATTTTGTTCATCTAATTACCTCCTATAGATTTTCTATCACATATTTAAACGCATTGTTAAATATTTTCAAACCGTTTTCTTCATTCCTCACATCTTCCCTTGTCCACCTTGGGTGCTGGGTGTAATGAATGTATGCTTCAGGATGGGGCATAAGCCCGAATATCCTCCCGCTCGGGTCGCTTAAGCCGGCTATCGCCTCAACTGACCCATTGGGGTTGTATGGATACTCTTTTGTTTCATTACCTTTCTCATCAATGTATTGCATCACAATATGTCCGTTTTTTTTCAGCATATTTAATGCGTCCGCATTTTCCGGTACAAGTTTTCCTTCCCCGTGTCTTACAGGAAGATAAATATTATCTATATCTTTCGTAAAAATACAATGGGAAAATCTGTTCGTTTTTAAATTTGCCCACCGGTCCTCAAATCTTCCGGAGTCATTGAATGTGAGGGTAACGGATTGTTTGCCGTAGTTGCTGCCGAACCCTGGCAGCAGCCCGGTTTTTACAAGAAGCTGGAACCCGTTGCATATACCGAGGATGATCTTGCCCTCTTGAACAAATTTCACCAGTTCATCAATAAATCTCTGATCGGAGCCTTTTATCTTTTGATATTTCCACTTTACCGCCTGTGCCTTCGCAGATCCGAGGTCGTCGCCGTCGAGAAACCCACCCGGGAGATGAATAAACGTATAGTTGTGTATTTTCAGGGCCTTTTCACCCAGCGCGTTAATATGCATCAGCTCAGGCTTGAAGCCGGCAAGCTTGTGTGCGTGAGCAGTCTCATATTCACAGTTAATTCCGTTTCCAAAGAGTATCAGGCTTTTTGGTTTTCCCTTTTTCATGTTGCTTGACTATCCCTTAAAGTCGTTAAAGTCGATTGAACTGTGTAAACCTTTTGTTTTTTTACGTCGTGTAACTATGTAACCCGGATAGAATAAAATTTACACCAAAATAGGTAAAGATTACACATAAAAAACCAAGTATAGAGAAAAAAGCCATTTTTTTTCCTTTCAAGCCTTTTGCAATCCTTGCATGGAGGAAGAGGGCATATACTATCCAGGTGATAAGCGACCACGTTTCCTTGGGGTCCCAGCTCCAGTAAGAGCCCCATGCATAGTGCGCCCATACTGCGCCGGTGAGTATGCCTGCGCTGAGCATGGGAAATCCGACGACAACGCTTCTGTAGTTTATGTCCTCCAGAGTTTCTCTTGGCGGCAGGACTCCTTTCCATTTGAAGAAATACAGCAGGCTTGATATGAATGATATGACAAAAGCAGCATATGCGATAAAACAGGTAAAGACGTGTATATGCAGCCAGTTGCTCTGGAGAGCCGGGATAAGAGGCTGGATAGTTTTTTCAACAGATGGAGAAATAGAGGCATAGCCCATAAACGCAAGGGCAATCAGGGATGCCAGCGCAGTAATAGACGGAAAAGAGAGCCTCTTTTTCATTACAACAAGCAAGAAACTTATGCACCATGAATAGAATATCAGGGATTCGTAAAAGTTTGACAGCGGTACATGCCCTATGCCAAGGTTGTATGACTCTATCCATCTGACTGTCAACCCCGCAGTGTGTAACCCGAGTGTTACATATAGGAATATCCATATTACAGAGATGATCTTTTGCTTATTCACGGCAAAATAGAGCACATGAAGAAAAAAGATAAAAAGGTACATGAGCGTTACAACACCAAGTATTTTATGGCTCATTGGCTTAAAACCCTTCCTTTCATTTTTTCAAACTCTTCCCTGAAAGCGTCCTGGTTCCTGAACGCATGCCCGGCAACAATTATACCATCAGGCGCCTTCCCGATATAAATCCTTCTGTAGTACATGAAGAAATTTATATATAACCCGAAAAGAATAGATGCAAAACCCGTCCATACGATCCATACGCCCGGATCTCTTGACACTTCAAGCCCGGTGTATAGATCTTCTTTAATATCTTCAAGCCTTATATTTATACCCCGGATATTGCGTTCTTTCAATCTTTCGACATTTTTTAAAAACCAGACTGTCTTCGGCTCTTCCCGATCCAGATATGCCACCTGCACTCCCGGGCCAAAATCATGGATGGCATTCTCAAACCGTGTAATCATCAAAATGAGACCGTCCTTTTCATAGGTATCTCTTTCTTTTAATACTACCTCATCGCCGTCAATATTGAAGATAAAGGAAGGGGCAGCCCCATAGCTTGCCTGATATACATATGTGCCCCTATGGTTGAGGGGGTCATTCACCCGTATATCCTTTTCTTTAACTACCTTGTTGTCTTCAATAACCTCGATCCTGCTTACATAATCTTTTGGTTGGCCGCCAGGATAAAAACTAACCTTGAAATCCTTGCACCTGAGGGCAAAGCCCAGGGGTATCTCCTTATTACTCCTGCCCCGTATGGTCATGGCGCTTTTCGTCTCGCCTTTATTCAGGACAACAAACCCTTTATGCCCAAAGACAAGCCCGATGAGACTGCCTGCAAGTATTATGAGTATGCTTACATGGATTATATAGGTGCCGTAACGGGCAACAGCACCCTTTTCAAGCAATACCCCGCTTTCTTCCTCATGCACGGTTTTGTAGCCTGTCTTCAGTAAGTTTATTACATGCCCGGCAGAGGTTGTTTCTACAAAAAAATGCATGGGCATGGCCGATAAAGTGTGTTCGTCAGGCAGGTTTAAGGAGCCCTTTCGGGTTTTTAGAAAACGTTTAAATCTTCCAAACGTACAAAGTGTAAGGTTAATTGCAAAAAGCACGATGGCAGCGAGAAACCAGGGGCTGTGGTATACATCGTCAAGACCAAAGAAATGTATGACCCTGTATGTACCTTCAGAGTAGGCGGAAAGATACTCTTCAATGCCTGCTTTCTGTTTTATTACGGTTCCGGATATAGAAGTCATCGCAATAAAGGAAAGCAAGAAAATTGCTGTTTTTAGTGATGCAAGAAGTTTGTAAATGTTATCCCCCACGGGTTAATACCCCGAAGCTTGTTTCGAGATAGTTTCATATTGTTGTCTCGCCTTTAATACCCCATCCGCTTGCGGCGGGGTGATTCATTTTCTATGACATCCATTGCATTTTGTGGGGCCTGAAATTTCCTTTGCCAGGCTTTCTTTATGGCATGTTATACACATTTTATGAAAAGCCATCTTTGCCAAAGGTCTGTTATCTTTCACATATTTTACAGGATGACATTTAAAACATCCCTGCGGTTCCTTCGGGTCCTTGTCTTTATGATGGCAGATGGCGCAGTCGATCTTCAACTTTTCAGTATGTATTTTGTGCGAAAATGTCACCAATGGAAGCTTTCCGCCTTCAACCCCGATTGTAAGGGGTTCAGTGGTTTTTTCCTGTGCAAATGAAAGATTAAATGAGCATAAAAGGTATGCAGATATTATAAAAAACAGCGTATAAACAGGAAATTTGCCTCTCATAGTCACCTTGGAAAACTTTACAATATTGCACCTGAGACCCGGCTTTAAAAATCAGGTTAAGCAACACATTCATGCCTTAACCCTTACTCAACAGGATTGGATTATCCCGGGAAACTTCCGCCTCAAGGGCTTGAAACTTCACATAATATCCTGATAAAAGCAATTAAGTCAAATGGAATCCATTAACTGAAGTTTCCTCATAAACAACAGCGTTTTGAGAGTCCCCTGTTCTGAGTATCGTATATGTTTTTTTAAAAAAAATTGATATATTATTATACCAATCCGGCAATTGGAGGAAGGAATGAATTACTGGATAAGTATACTGTTAGCAGTTGTGTTTTTAATTCATTTTCCGGGAAGTGACGCATCAGCTCAGGGGAATAACAAAACGCTTGGAAAAGCGCCGGCAGTGGTCGGTATGGCGACGAGGGATTTTGTAGACGAGAGCAGAAAGAATTGGCAAGGGACGGGGACGGGGCCGTTAAAAACAACTATTTGGTATCCTGCGGCAGCCTCCGGGGAGGAAACGGTTTTTGGCGGTCTACCTGAGAGGCAGATTTTTGTCTCCTATAAGGTTGCTAAAAATGCTGAAATATCGTTAAATTCACAGAAATATCCCCTCATTCTTCTATCTCATGGCACAGGAGGCTCAGCCCTGCAAATGATGTGGCTGGATACTATTTAAAAAGGAGAGAAAAATGAAGAGGATACAAAAAAATGTATACTGGCAAGGCGCACTTTTAATCTTTTGCTTTATCTTTACAATGGTTTTTTATTGCCGCCCTGCGTCAGCACAGAACATTGTCGAAGAATGGAATACAGTGAAAGCTCCGCCGGCGCCGGAATTAAAATCTGTAACGATTGACCCGAATGTAACAGCGCTTCTGCTGCTTGATTTTAATAAGCAGACATGTAATGCAGACCGTCGTCCTCGTTGTATTACTTCCATTCCGAAGGTTCAAAAGCTTCTCACAGAGGCCCGCGCTAAGGGCGTTTACGTGGTTTACAGCCTCTCTCCCGGTGCTGTTGTTACTGATATTGCAAAAGAGTTGGCACCTCTCGGGAAGGAGCCTGTGGTGACATCTGGACCCGATAAATTCCTCGGGACAGATCTTGAGAAGATCCTTAAAGAAAAAGGTATAAAAACCATCATAGTAGCAGGAACGGCAGCACACGGGGCAGTTCTGTATACGGCCAGCGAGGCGGCATTAAGGGGAATGCAGGTTATTGTGCCCGTGGATGGCATGTCTGCTGAAAGCACCTATGCTGAGCAGTATGTTACATGGAACATGGCGAATGCCCCGCGCGTCTCGAATCAGTCGGTGCTGACAAAGATTGACATGATTAAATATTAGTAAAATCCATTTTTACTGCCCTCTCAGGTGAGATAGGTGCATAATACATTCATGGAACAGGCTGCGGCTCGGCAAGGGCTGATAAATATGGTTGAATGTAGTAACATCACCTTAACCTTCCCGTATATTAACGAGACGGTTGAGGTGAAATAATTGATACCTCGAAATCTATATTCTACTCGAATAAGCTCTTGTAAAGGAGGGTTGCATGAAAATAATTAAACTGACTGCAATTATTTTATTACTGATCATCTTACCCGTCGGAACCCTTGCTGATGAGAAAAAACCTGATGTTATTCAAATAGATAGCGGGCCAATCAGCGGAAAGGTTGAAGACGGGGTGCGTACATTTTTGGGAATCCCCTATGCTGCCCCGCCTGTTGGAGAGCTTCGATGGAAACCGCCGCAAGAGGTTGCTTCCTGGACACAATTGAGAAACTCTACGGATTTCGGTCCTTCCTGTCCACAGCCCAAGCAGGAGAATACCGGCAAATTGAGTGAGGACTGCCTGTATCTGAATGTCTGGACCAATGCAAGAAAGCCAGGTGAACGATTACCGGTAATGGTCTGGATTCACGGCGGCGCATTTAATTTCGGTTCCGCATCTCAGACGGAATACAACGGCAAGAATCTTGCCAAAAAAGGTGTAGTGGTCGTGACCATCAATTACCGTCTCGGGCCATTGGGATTTTTAGTCCATCCGCTGCTATCCAAAGAGTCTGCTCATGGCACTTCAGGTAACTACGGCTTACTCGACCAGATCGCCGTGCTAAAGTGGGTGCAAAAAAATATTGCCGCATTCGGAGGTAATCCTGATCGAGTAACAATATTCGGCCAATCCGCCGGGTCTCGATCTGTTTCACTGCTGATGATTAGCCCTTTGTCAGTAGGGTTTTTTCATCGGGCTATTGCCGAAAGCGGCGGGCCGATCATCGGCTCGGAATATTTAAGTCCCAACTTTAACGGCAACATGGCGAATGTATCGAAAATGGGCCAAAAGCTAACCGCTAAACTCGGTTGCGACAAAGCTGAAGATGTCCTGGCTGCTATGCGTGCCAAATCCGCGCAGGAAATAGTGGCAGCAGCCGATTGTAAAACAGAATTATTTGACGATGAAGGCCTTTTTTTTGCGCCGGTCTTTGACGGTTGGGTGCTTCCCAAAAATCCGCTGGCGGCATACTCCGGAGGATGGCAGCATGATGTGCCGATTATCGTAGGCAGCACTCTAAACGAAGGCAACATTTACCTGGCCAATGAACCGGATTTATCAATTGAAAAATACCAATCTTTCCTGAAGGCCAGGTTTGCTGATAATTCCGGAAAAGCGTTTGAGATGTTTCCCGCGTATAAAGCAAAAGATGTTGCACCGGCTATAGATAATATCTTGACGGTGGCAGCAAACGCGCAACCGGCAAGGCTTGTGGCTCAATCAATGGAATATAAAAAATCCAGGGCATATTTGTACCAGTTCACCCGCTTGCCCGACACGGCGCTGGCGCGCAAACTGGCAGTACATCATGGTGTAGAACTGGCGTATGTTTTCGGAAATATGAATAAATCTGACGGCTATGATGATACAGACATAGAGCTTTCCAATAAAATGATGGATTACTGGGTGAATTTTGCCAAAACGGGCAACCCTAACGGGAAGGGCCTTGTTGAATGGCCGGCATACAAAAGCAAATCAGACATTAACCTGGAATTCTCAGATACCATACACACCAATAAGCACCTTTTCAAAAAAAAATGTGATTTCATCAGCCGGTCTTCGACTTATCGCCGGGAGTCGGTTTATCATTCTGAATAAAAAATGGGGACGATTCTATTTTCTCAGTATGGAAATAGAATCCTCCGCCTCGTTTTGATAAAGCACTCCTCGGTTGCTTCCTAAGCATGCCTTCAGCCCTCATAGGCAGCATATTACATTTTAAGTGGTATTGAACGGCCCAGCCGACAATTGTGCTTGAAATATTAAGGGAATTGGAACATAATTTTGATACTACTATGTAATAACCTATTGCATAAAACAGAAAAAGAACAATAACAATATTGAGGGAG